>NZ_JAUNXI010000005.1 GCF_030539875.1 Methanobrevibacter sp. | reverse complement strand
TAAGTCAAAAATTTTTCAGCACAAAATCAAAAAAATTAATTTTGGCGGACACCCTACTATAATATAAACTTTTCTAATAAAATTTCATTATCATATATATTTATATCCTATTAGGAATAGATAATATCATAGATACAAAAACCAAGAGGTGGAAAAAATGCTTATATTAGCCACTAGTAAAATTCAAAGTAATTACCAAACCACAATACCAAAGGAAATAAGAAAAAATTATGACATTGACAATGACACTGTTGTAGAATGGGCGATTAATGAAAATGGAAATCCTGAAATAAATTTCAGAAAAAAAAGAAGCTTTAAAAATCTAGCGGGTGCTTTTAAAAGTGATGAAAAGACCAATGCTGTAGAATTGAAAAGGAGTTTGTACGAATGAAAAAAGTATTCCTAGATACATCTTTCATCCTGGCCTATGTCAATTCAAATGATGAATTGCATGATAATGCTTTAAGACTAGAAGAAGCGGAAAACATTCTCTCACAGGACTGCTATATTAACAATAACGTGTTGAACGAAGTTTTAACATTAACTGGCAGGAAAATGAACATTGACGCTGCTGAAGAAATATACTACGGCCTGATAGATAGCTTTGAAATACTAAATGAGTACACTATTTTCAACTACACTGCTAAAACATTTGACATCTTCAAAAAAATTGTTGGAACCAACAGTAAAAAGACAAAACTAAGTTTCACCGATTCAAGCATTATCCTAACCATGAAAGAATCAAACATTACTGATTTAGTCAGCTTTGATCAGCAATTCAAAAATTTCAATAAAATTAATTTAATTGGTTTAGATTATTTATAATTATTAAAATCATTATATATTTTGATAGCATTCAACAGATACTAAAACATGCCAAATGCTATCACTTTACTTTTATATTACTATTATGACCCTTCACCAACCTTATTTATGATACCTAAAAGTTCTTTTTTCAAACCTCTCATCTCCTCAAGTTCACCTCTCATATCACCCACTTCTGATTTTAACGCTTCATTTTCCTTTTCCATTTGAATGAACTGAGGTGATTTGACAGATAGCTTTTCAACATCTGTGTTTATAGTAACGGCCGGCAGATGCTGTATATATTCATATTTCAAATCATCAGGATTTGTCATGAAATATGCCGCATCGGTTTTGTTTTTTGCCTTTCCCTGCAAATCGTTGACCTTGTCTATGCTCATGCCGTCATTATACAACGCTGAAGCATGAAACTTCCTGAGCATGTGGCTTCGAAACCTGCGGTACCTTCCAACTCTACCAAAGCCTAAAGTGTCATTGATCATCTCAAATAACTGCACCATATATGTCCTGCTGATTTGAAAGAGAGGACTTTCATCAGTTACTGGCTTATCGCGAAGCAACAGATATGCATTGATAGCCTTAACAGCCTCAGGACTGCAGTATGTAAGATAATACTTGTTTGTCTTTTTCCTTAAAATGCTGAAGGTCGGAACCACATCATCGACATCATTTAGATAATCAATAACCTCAAATATGTCCATTCTATGTCTTGGCAGATATTCAGACAATGCTTCAATGTAATCTCCGATTGTAAGGCTCAGTGTCTCTGTTCTGGCACATCCACTGGAGCAGGAAAACAATATGATAGCTTTCATCAGGGGAAATGCAATCTGAAAGGCTTCCCTTATAACTTCCTTATCCGGCAAGTCCTTAAAATATATCGGAGCAGGCTTTTGAATGTTTTTGTCATTGACTTTAGGCAAATCCAATACTTCTATATCATAGAACTTGTAAAAAAAGATTATGCAGTTCATTTCCTTTCTGACGGTTCCTGCAGCATAGTTTTGAAACATGTAATGCCTATATTCAACCAGTTTTGATTTCAACCTACTGTGTTTCCATTTCACTCCGTTCATCTCATCCTCTTCAGCTTCCTCAAGAAGTTCTTTAAGAGACATATCAAAATAGATACAGTACTTTCTCAAAGACAGCTCATAGATTTGTGTTGTCCCAATTGCATGGTTGCAACTTATCGTGAAATTTTTGAATAGGTCGTCATTCATCATAATAACCACTTTTATTTCTTATTTATTAAAAACCTTGAGAGAGAGCGCTTGAAGAGTAATAAGTATCTGAACTTTTGAAACAGTTCGTATAAAACAAAACTATATATAATAAGTAATGATAAAATAATATTAAATTCATATAATATGAATTAATTAACCAATAAAAAGGAGATAAAAAAAATGAAAGCTAATGCACAGAAAATAGCTGAAGGAGTATACTGGGTCGGAGTACTTGATTGGGACTTAAGATCTTACCACGGTTACACATTAGACGGAACAACTTACAACGCATACCTTGTATTCGGAGAGGACGAAGTTGCAGTTATTGATAATGCCTACCCTGGAAAAACTAAAGAATTAATGGCACGTATTGATGATGCTTTCGCTCAAGAAGGTAGAGAAGTTAAGATTGACTACATTATCCAAAATCACGTTGAAAAAGACCACTCCGGAGTTTTAGTAGATTTACACAAAAGATTCCCGGAAGCACCAATTTACTGTACCGAAATTGCAGTTAAAGGTCTTTTAAAACACTACCCTGCTCTTGAAGGCGCAGAGTTTGTCACTGTAAAAACCGGTGATTCTTTAGATGTTGGTGGAAGACCATTGGCATTCTTAGAAGCATTCTTATTACACTGGCCGGACAGTATGTTTACCTTACTTGCTGATGAAACCGGAATTTTATTCCCTAACGATGCATTCGGTCAGCACTTATGTTTCACCAAAAGGTTTTCTGATGAAATTCCCGAAAGTGTCTTAATGGATGGAACACAAAAGTTTTATGCGAACTTAATCACACCACTTTCAAAATTAGTACTTAAAAAGTTAAATGAAGTAGTTGAATTAGGTTTACTTGACTCAATTAAAATGATTGCTCCATCTCACGGTCAAATCTGGACTGATCCAATGCAAGTAATCGGAGCTTACCAAAACTGGGCTACTGGTGTATGTGAAGACAAAATCACAATCGTTTACGATACAATGCACTACTCAACCCAGCAAATGGCTCACGAAATTGCTGAAGGTGCAATGTCTGAAGGATATGATGTGGAAATCTTCTTCCTACACGAAGATGAAAGGTCCGAAATTGTAAAAAGTATCTTAACCAGTAAGGGTGTTGCATTTGGTGATCCTACCATTAATGATGTGCCATTCCCAAGTATTGGAGACATCTTATACTACTTAAAAGGTCTCCTATTTAACAGAACCGGAATTGAAAGAAAAGCAGTTACCTTCGGTTCAATGGGTGGAAAAGGAGGATCTCCTCAAAAAATTGCAGATGAATTAAGTACCTGCGGATTTGATATTGTAGATACTCAGGAAATCTACTACGTACCAGACGCTGATGAAGATGAAGCTAGCTATGAATTAGGTGTAAAATTAGCTAAAGCATGTAAAGAGTTATAAAAAGGTGATAATATGGTTAAATATGAACATGAAATTGGAACTACAAAAGACACTGCTGTTGAAAAAGACGTTGCAGCAAATTTTGAAGGAGAAACAAATGAAGTAGGTATCTACTTAGCTATGTCCAGACAAGCTTCAAGAGAAGGTTATGGGGAATTAGCTGAAGTTTTCAAAAGATTAGCATGGGAAGAAGCTGAACATGCAGCAAGATTCTGTGAAATGAACGGAATCATTAAAGACACCCTCAAAGAAAACATCGAATGGATGATGGGTGGAGAAAAAATGGCTAACGCTGAAAAAAGAGAAGCTTCTGAAAAAGCTAAAGAAGCAGGCCTTGAAACTGCTGCAGATTTCTTCAGAGAAAGTTCCAAAGACGAAGGTCGTCACTACAAAATCTTAGAAGGAATCCTAGAAAGGTACTTCTAAATACTTTGAAAGAATTTAATAATTCTTTCCTTTTTTTATTTTAAAAAAATAAGATGAATCTGATTGATTCATATTCCAATACTAATTTTTTGATAATTAAATAAAACCGGCCACAATACTAAATATAACTATCAATGCCATAACGGCAGACAATGAATTAACAACAGGTTTTACTGTCTTTTCAGGGAATTTATAACTTAATAAAATCTCAAGCATGTATCCTCCGTCTAATGGTTTAAGCGGAAGCAGATTAAAAAGACCAATTCCCATGTTTAACATGAACACCCAATTAAATAATTCAAGTAGCTCAAATAAAATCCAAGGTAGCGGACCTAAGCTATCGTCTGACAGGACAAAATGCTTATTAGCCTGAATTCCAAAAAACCCTACAGATTCATTGTTCGGATTTTTACCAAGTACAACTGAATAGCTGCCCTGATCTGTTTGAACCGTTACATTGTCTCCAGGTTTGAAAGATTTAATAATATTTACATAAGATGCTGAATCATTGATTTTATGGCCGTCAATGGATTGTAAAACCATACCCTCTTTTAATATTCCGTCGGAAGAGGAATCCGGTACAACCCTGTCAATAGCTATTCCATCTTCCTGAAAATAATGCGGGATGCCCATAGACACTAATGATACCAAAAGTATTGCAATAATTGCCAGCGAAATGTTTGCAACCGAACCTGCAGCGTAAATTCTTAACTTGGATATTTTTTTAGCACTTTTCAACTTATCTTCATCCGGCTCGACAAATGCCCCCGGAAGAATGGCAAAGAGCAAAAGTCCGATTGATTTGATTGGAATTTTCTCACAAACAGCCTGAATACCATGTGAAAATTCATGAACTATCAGGACAGTTGCAAGAGCAATCAGCCCGTAAACAAATGGAACATAAATTTGAGAGCCCGGAATATCCACACCAGGGATTATAATTGAAACCGAAGGTGTTTCAAAAACAGAAGGCAGTGATGAAACAAGCACCCATGAAATGAGCATCATGGCTGCGAAAGCTACAACGATTCCAATATTCATAAACCAACGCCAGAATGTCGGTGAAAAATTAGAAATCCTGGATATTAGCCCTCTAAGCTTTTTAGTCTTCCACATTATAACTGGAAAATTCAATTCAAAGCCGTGATTTGACAATTTTTCATGAAATACTGTAACCAATACCCAGATAAGAACAAAAGCTATCAAATAATAATAAATCCCATTCATTAAATGCACCTTCACATTACCAAAGCAATGAATCAAAGAAGACAACGTCAACCATATCGTCTTTTTGATATCCTTCGTTGTTTTCGTCTATTATGATATAGCTATTAGCCTCAACCATTGACCTAATTATGCCGGAACCTCTGTTCAAGACATGCTTTGCATTTTCACTATCACTAACGCAACGGATGAAATCAGTCCTTCCAAGTTGTGAAGGTATTTTAAGCATTGCAGACCTTTTCTGAATGTTAAAGTCAAAAAATCTTCCCTGCATTTCAAATAAATACTTTCTAACAAACATGTCAAATTGACCCATAGATGCCACAGGCTGACCTGAAAGAGCGAAAATCATTTTATCATTGACGATACCCACACCGGCGGGTTTTCCAGGTCTTACAGCTACACCATGAAACAAAACTTCTCCCAAATCCTGAATTACATCTAAAACAACATCCCCTTTGCTTAATGCTGTTCCGCCAGTAGTTATGACAACATCATACTCTTTTGAAGCTTCAAGAACAGCTTCCCTTACCTCATCAAATGAATCTCCTGCATGAGCAATTTCTGCAATTGCACCTGAATCTTCAACCATCGCTTTTGTAGTAAACTGATTTGAATTGATAATTTTGGCCTTATCCATCTCTTCTTTTGTCGGTTCAACTAATTCGTTGCCTGTGATAATGATTTTAACTCTGGGTTTTTTAAATACTCTAACTGTATTATACCCTGCAGAAGCTATTAAACCCAATTCCTGATACCTGATAAAAGTATTTTTATCTAATATTTTTTCCCCTTTTTTAATATCCTCTGATTTCGGAGTAATATTTTCACCGGGAGTTACTTGAGAATAAATCGTTAGGTCATCACCGTCAACGGTAGTGTATTCCTTCATTAAAACTGCATTAGCCCCATCAGGTATGGGGGCTCCAGTAGCTATGACAACAGCTTCATTTTCTCCAACAGTTTTATCTGAAAAATCCCCCGCTCCAATTGCATCAACAACTTTAAGTTCCTTAGGAACTGATTGGGATGCTCCGAAAGTATTTTCCGCAATCAATGCAAATCCATCCATTGCAGATTTGTCAAATGGCGGTGAATCATGAAATGCTATGATTTCTTCTGCAAGAACCCTTTTGTGAGCCTCTGCTAACGGGATTTCTTCAGTTTCTGTAAACTTTTGATTATCACCAACCAATTTAATAGCATTTTTTAAAGATTCCAATTTAGATAAAAACAAACAAAACTCCCCCAAGTTACCTAAGCCATGTACTGTTCAATAACACCATGGTATGCATCATCTAAATCTTCAAATTTAAATTCATGACCATTGACCAATAAGGAATTACCTTTTACTTCACCAATCACACTAACATCAACATCAATCTGTGATAAAACATCATCCAATGCATCAGCTTTTACAGTTATAATATATCTTCCATGACTTTCAGAGTAGAGCAATTGAATTTTATCCAATCCTTCACTTTCCAAAGTCACATCGCATCCAAGTCCGGATTTAATAACCATTTCAGAAAGGGCGACAGCCAATCCTCCAGCGGACACATCGTGTACTGCAGTGATATTCTTATCTTTATCATTAGAAATTAAATCTAAAACTGTTTTACCGTTAGCTACTTCCTCTTCAATTCTGATTTTAGGAGCTGTTCCTTTTTCAATATTATGGATAGTCCTGTGGTATTCAGAACCTGTTAACTCATCATAAGTTTTACCTATCAGTAAGATTTTGTCCCCTTCATTTTTAAAGTCCAAAGTTCTGATATTTTCAATGTCCTCCACACCGATTACGCCAACAGCAGGAGTTGGATTGATTTTAATTCCTTCAGTTTCATTGTAAAAACTTACATTTCCACTAATGACCGGAGCATCGAATTTTTCAGCTACAAGACTCATGCCTTCAATAGCTGTTTTGAATTGCCATAATATTTCCGGTGTTTCTGGATTTCCAAAGTTTAAACAGTCTACAACTGCATATGGAGTTGCACCCATTGAAATTACGTTTCTGATTGCTTCTGCAACACATCCTGCAGCTCCGTCAAATGGAGATAATTTAGTGTGAATTGTGTTTGAGTCAGTGGTAAGTGCAATAGCAGTATTTTCATCAATTTTTAAAACAGCAGCATCGTCTCCAGGTTTTACAACAGTTCTTACCTGAACTTCATGGTCATACTGTTTGTAGACCCATTGCTTTGAAGCTATATTAGGACTGGCCAATAATTTAGGTAAAGACTCATAAACCGGAGGATCCTTAACAACAATTTCCTCATTGTCTTGCGGAATTTCAGCAATAGGCCTGTCAATTGAAGGAGGATCTGCTAAAAGAATAGTCGGCAAGTTGGCAATTTCATCGCCTTCATCTGAAATAATCATGTTGTTTCCTTCAATTACCTGTCCAATAATTGAAGATGCAATTTCGTGTTTATCACAGATTTCACAAGCAAGTTCTACATCATTTGGACTTATAACAAATACCATTCTCTCTTGTGATTCTGAAAGCATGATTTCATAAGGAGTCATTCCAGTCTCCCTTAGGGGAATTTCGCGTAAATTTACCAATGCCCCATTATTTGAAGAGTCTACAAGTTCAGAAATACAGCAAGTAAGACCTCCCCCACCTAAATCCTTAACACCGCTAACATTGATTTTTTCAAGGATTTCCAAAGAAGCTTCTAAAACTCTTTTTTTGGTAAATGGATCTGCAACCTGTACAGCAGGCCTGTCTTCAGTCTCAGAATCAGATGTTAATTCTTCTGAAGCAAATGTTACTCCATGAATTCCATCACGACCAGTTGTTCCTCCCATTAAAAGGAACACATCACCAATATTAGGCGCCTGAGCACGGACGATTTTGTCTTTTTCAACAAGTCCCACACACATTACATTTACAAGAGGATTTGTTCTAAATGATTCATCAAATTCAATTTCACCTGCAACTGTCGGAACTCCTACACGGTTTCCATAATCAGATATTCCCTTGACAACATGTTCAAATAAATATCTTGATTTTTCATCTTCCAAAGGACCGAATCTAAGTGAATCCAAAAGTGCAATAGGCATTGCTCCCATGGATATGATATCTCTTAAAATTCCGCCAATACCAGTACCTGCACCACCATATGGTTCAATAGCTGACGGATGGTTGTGAGATTCCATTCCCACAGCTAATGCATATTTATCAGTTATGGATACAAGTCCTGCATCGTCTCCAGGCCCTAAAATAATGTTTTTTCCTTCAGTAGGGAAAGCTCTTAAAAATGGTCTGCTGCTTTTGTAGGAGCAATGTTCTGAAAACATTACATCAAGCATTCCTTCTTCTAATTCATTCATTTCCCTGCCAAGGATTCCTTCAATATATTCAATTTCAAGATCAGCTAAAGTCATGTTAACACCCTTAATTTTTAATTGAAATAATTACTTTTTCTCCTTCGATATCCCACTCTTTAGTGTAATCTTTAGAATCTTTACTACATTCTTTGCTGCTAGATATGATTAAGCTTTTAGCTCTGACTTCATGAGAAATAACTTCAGATTGAGGTACGATTAAATCTTTAAATTCGTCAGAAGATTCGACATCAACATTAATGCTTGCTTCAACATCCAAATCCAAATCTTTTCTCATATCCTGAACTCTTCTTATTAATTCACGTGCCATAGCTTCTTGTTTAATTTCTAAGGTAATATTAGTATTTACAAATACATTTCCGCCTTCAAATTCTGATGAAACAAAATCATCTGGAAGTTCTGAGTCAAATAATATGTCATCTTGTGATAATTCATGACCTTCGATAGTGATACTTCCATTTGATTCAAGGTCAGCCTTAATTTGATTTCCGTCACTTTCCTTTAATGTTTTCATTACCTTGCCCATGTCTCCTTTAAGTCTTGGACCTAAAGTTTTAAGGTTAGGTTTGGCATTAAATGACAGTTTTTCAAATTCGCTGGCGCAGAGCACCTCTTTGGTATTTGATTGGTCTTTAATAATATCAGTCAACTCTTCAATAGCTTTCAAGGCTTCTTCATCCTGAGAAACAACAGTAATGTCAGAAACCGGCCATCTGAGTTTGTATTGTGCAATATCACGAGCCCTAATGGATGCATCAATTACTTCACGAACAACATCCATTTTAGCTTCAAGTTCTTCATCAATTGCATCTTCATCATATCCCCAATCATTCATATGAATACTTTCAGGAACATCCGAGTTAACGCCTTTTACAAGGTTTTCATAGATTTCTTCAGATATGTGAGGAGCTATAGTACATAATACTGAAATTAATTTGACAAGTGCTGTGTATAAACTGTAATATGCTCCCAATTTATCAGGATTGTCGCTTTCAACCCAAGTTCTTCCACGAATAAGTCTTACATACCATCGGCTTAAATCTTCTAAAATAAAATTATTAATTTTTCTTGTTGCTTTATGGAAGAATAAGTTATCCAAATCCTCAGCTACCTCTTTAACTAAAGTGTTTGCTTTAGATATAATCCATCTGTCTTCAGACCTTAAAATCATGTCATCTTCAGTAAGACCGATCGGGTCAAAGTTATCCAGTGACATGTAGGTAGTTGAGAACACGTAAACGTTCCATAAAATATTAAACATCTTATTAATGTTTAAAAGTTCATCCCAAACAAATTTTAAATCATCCCATGGTTTTGAAGCCCATAATAAATAGAATCTTAAAACATCAGCCCCATATTTTTCAATTACCTCTTCTGGAGATACTACATTGCCTAATGATTTAGACATTTTATTTCCATTCTCATCTAAAACAAATCCATGCATCAATACTTTTTGATATGGGCTTTTACCCATAGATATTACTCCAGTACCTAATTGGGAATAGAACCACCCTCTGGTTTGATCATGCCCTTCTGTAATAAAGTCATATGGGAACCATTCTTCAAATTTATCTTTTTCTTCAGGATAATAAAGTGAAGCCCATCCGGCTACTCCGGAATCAATCCATACATCCAAAACATCCGGAATTCTTTTAATGGCTTTTCCGCAGCCCCCACATTTAACTTCAACTTCATCAACATATGGCCTGTGGATGAGTTCAGCATCTGAAACGTCAATTTCATTTAAGGATTCCTCTTTTAACTCATTAAGAGATCCGATTACTTTTAATTCACCACAGTCAGGACATTCCCATATAGGAATTGGAATACCCCAGAATCTTTGTCTTGAAATTGTCCAATCACGTGCATTGTCTACCCAATCGTAGAACCTTCCTTCTCCGGCCCATTTAGGCACCCATTCAACACGGTTGATTTCATCCAACATTTTTTGTTTAATGTCAGTTACTTTTAAAAACCACTGTTTAGTAGCACGGTAAATAATAGGAGTTTTACATCTCCAACATACACCGTATCTGTGCTCAATGGTTTCTACCCTGTACATTAAACCCTTGTTTTCCAAGTCTTCAATGATTTGCTGATTTGCATCTTTAGTGAATTTATTAGCATATTTTCCGGCATCTTCTGTAAAACATCCATCTTCACCAACAGGACAGAAAATAGGAATATTATTTGCATGTCCCACTTCAAAATCGTCTGGCCCGTGACCAGGCGCTGTATGTACCAATCCAGTACCTTCACCTAACTCTACATGGTCTCCCGGTAAAACTCTGTGAACGTTTTCGATTTCATCAAATTCATTATGTTTTGGAACTTCCCCGTCTAAAATATAATCATAGGTCATTCCAATGAGGTCTTCGCCTTTAACTGTTTTAACAATTTCATATAAGACCTCTTCCTCTTCGATGATTTGGTCTTCCTCGCCTTCCACTTCTGCAGGTATTTTGGTTCTATGAATTTTAATCTGGCGACCCAATACGTCTTCCATTAAGTTCTCAGCAATAATATAAGTTTCACCATCTTTAGAAACATAGACATAATCAAATTCCGGATTTACACAAATTGCCATGTTTGCCGGCAATGTCCATGGAGTAGTTGTCCAAACAAGGAAATATGTATCTTCCTGACCTCTTACAGGGAATTTAATAAATATGGAAGGGTCAACTTTTTCTTCATATTCAATTTCAGCAGCAGCAAGTGCGGTTCCGCAATGAGGACACCAGCTGATTACTCTTTGGTCGTTGATAAGCAAATTTTGTTCATTTGCCCTTTTAAGTGTCCACCATGAGGATTCCATATATTTAGGATCAAGAGTCATATACGGATCATCCCAATCCATCCAGACACCTAACTGGTCGAACTGCTGTTCCATAGCTATCTTATTTTCAATAGCAAATTCCCTACATTTATCTACAAAAGCAGCCATTCCAATTGTGTCTTCGATTTCTTGTTTACTTTGAATACCCATTAAATGCTCTACTTTATTTTCAATAGGAAGCCCGTGCATATCCCATCCTGCCTGTCTTCTTAAACTAAATCCGTTCATTGATTTATATCTGAGATATGAATCTTTAATAATTTTGTTCCAAGCAGTACCTAAGTGAATCTTACCGCTACAATAAGGTGGACCATCTAAAAATGAGTATCTAGGACCTTCCTTTCTAAGTTCATTGACTTTTTTAAAAGTATCTTCTTCATTCCAGAACTTTTGTACTTTCTTTTCTATTTTATCGTGATTGTATGATTTTTCTGCCTCGCGTATTGGCATTGTAATTCCTCAAAAATTAAAATTAATATGTGTTAATAAAAAAAAATAAAAAATTTCTTAAAAAAGAAATTTAAACGAAAGAATTGACATGTGCGGATAACATGAAGTAAAATTCTAGAAAGTTCTAGCTTTTCCTTCGATGACTAATTTAGTAATATCCCTAATATTATCTAAATTCCTGTTAATAACTTCTTTAATGTCATCTTCCACATCTTCTAATTTAAGACCATCTTCAAGAATAACCTGAATAGATGCGGTAGGTTCGTTAATCGGAGAACCGATTTGAGTTAAAAGCATAATATGCAGTTGCTTAATACCTTCAACTTCATCAACTGCATCATTTGCCATTTTATTTGCTAAAACATTGTAGATTTTACCAACGTGGTTAACAGGGTTTTTACCAGAAGTTGCTTCCATGGACATAGGTCTGCACGGAGTGATTAATCCGTTAGCTCTGTTTCCTCTTCCTACAGAACCGTCATCTCCCATTTCAGCAGAAGTACCTGTTACAGTAAGGTAGTAACCAGATTTGTCTTCAGTTTCATCGTTGTCTCCGGTGTTTACATCAACATTGACGCTTCTTGATGTGTATTTAGGGGCGAGCTCCTCAACAATTGATTTTAAGCTTTCGCGAACTTCAATGTATTCTTCTCTGTTTTTGAGATATTTTGAAACCATTGCACAGGCGATGGTTAAGTTAATCTCATCACCTTCTCTTAATCCCATAACTTTAATATCCTGACCAACAGCAGGATAATCTACTTTGAATTCTTTTGAGTTCAATAATTCTTCAGTAGCAAGTACAAGTTGTTCAACTTCAGATAAAGGAGCGAAACCTACACCGAATGAAGTATCGTTTGATTTAGGAATGGCTTCAGGAGATCTGTCAAATACGTTGACCAAGTCTCCGGAACCGTGTCCGATTTTACATTCTACAACTGCGTCGAGTTCAACATCTAAATTAATAATAGTTTCTTTTAAGAAATCTTTAGCTGCTTTGATAGCTACTCTTTCAAGAGGGAACTTGATAATTTCTTTATTACCTTTTTCATCCTCTTTTTCAAATTCAGATACTCCTCTACCAGTCAATAAAATGTCAATAGGTTTTCTGATTATTCCCCCTTCCCAATCAGGATCAGAATCTCCGGCAGTAATCTGAACCTCATCAGTGTTGTGGTGTAAAATACAACCTTCGCCTAATTCTTTTTGATACATTTCACATAATGCATTAGAGACTGCCTGAGCAATTCCGTCACTGATACTGTCAGGGTGACCGATTCCTTTTCTTTCAACGATTTCAATTTCTAAATCTTCAATATATGATTGATTTAATTCTTTTACTACAATATTTCTCATGTTATCAGCACACATATCAATTAATTTATAATATATATCTTTTTGTTTTAGTTAATAAATAAAGGTTATGGCAAATATCACAAAAAATTGGAAATTAAAAAAAAATTAATTCAAATAAATGGATAAGGTATGAATTGATTGTTTAGAAGATATTCCAAAGTTATTAGCGGGATTTAGATTAAAAGATGAATGAAATTATAATGTATAAAAGAAAATTTGATATAAAACAATTCCCAAAATAGGTAATATGGGATTTTATAGAAAATACAATACAATTCTAAGAACCGTAGATAACATCGCAAGGTTATACAAAGTTGCTAAAAAGAAGAATAAAAAATCAAAAGATGATAAAAAATGAATATAATTTATTTAAGCGATTTTAACTGTCCTTATTCATATATCGGATTAAATAGAATAAAAAGCGTTTGTAATGAACTTAATTTAGATGTTGAATGGGAAATGAAATCTTTTGAACTTGAACCTAAATTAACTACTGTTTTAAATGCAACAGAAAGATACGCTGCCAGGCATGGTCTGACAGTCGATGATGCAAAAAAGGAAATTGAAGAAATAGAAAAAATTGCTAAAAACGACGGATTAAATCTTAATTACAGCAATGTTCAGCTTGCCAACTCCAAAAACGCCCACCGTCTCGTTAAATATGTGGAATACAACTATCCCAAACTGACACAGGAACTTATTTTAAAAATATTTGAAGCCAATTTTATTAAAAATGAAAATATTGCAGAACATGATGTTTTAATAAGAACAGCCAGTTCATGCGGATTAGATGAAAATGAAATAAGCAAATTTCTTAAAAGAGAATCCTACGCAATTGAAGTAGACCTTGACATGGACGAAGCCATTTCAAATGGAATAACATCAACACCATATTATTTCATAAACCATGGAGATAAAAGACTAATAATCCCCGGTGTTTTTGAAAAAAAAGATTTTAAAATTGCATTTGAGGATTTGCTTAGCGGTGAAATTGAAAATAAAACATTTATCTAAAAGTCAAAACTTATTTTACCATATTAAAACTTTAAATTATATTAATTGAAAAAATAATCATCAATGATTTTAAATAAAACCACAAATACAACAATCGATATCAAAATAACATTGGCAGATACTTTTTTTAAACGTTTTAAAGGATTGATGTTGAAAAAAGATTTTGAAGGCGGATTGCTGTTTACTGATTTTAAGGATTCGAGCATCCATACCCAGTTTATGAGATTTGAAATTGAAGCATATTTTCTAGATGAAAACAAAACAATCTTTGAGAAAACATCTTTAAAACCTTGGAAATTTTACAAACCAAAAAAACAAGCGAAATTCATCTTGGAAACAAAAAAAGACAAGTTAAAATTAAAAATGGGAGATAGCTTAGATTTTATCTAAGATCTCTTCAGGATTTTCAAATATATGAATAGCATCCATTTCTGCTAATTTGTGAGTATTTTCAATATCAATATCCCTCATATAGATTGTAACGATTTTGCCTTCAGAAATTGCATCATAAGGACAGGTATTTCTACACAGGCCACAACCAATACATTTTGTCAAATCGATTTCTTCATGGGGGATAATAGCGCCCTGTTCACAAGCCAGAGATGCAACGCATTCATCACAGTCCTGACATTTCAAAAATTCAATTTTTGATGGAAGAACAGTATCTATTGGACCCGGATGAATGTCAACCGGCACCATATATACTGGAACAGCGCCTTTTCCAGACTGAGCCACTGCATTTGTAACTAATGTATCTGCTATTCCATAAACGATTTTCGAAACTGTATTTGCTGTAGCTGGTGAAACTATTAATAAATCATATTTCCCAAGGGAAAGGCGGCCAGTAATTGGATATGAAAATTTTTGATTGGAATCAGTAGCAAGTTCACGGTATTTACCACCAGTTAAACCTGCAACACGCTCATAAAGCCCATACATCTTAAGAACTTCTTCGCTAGCCCCTGATAATAAAATAGTGACTTCATGGTCTTTAGCTAGTTTTTCAGCTAATACAACTGATTCCCTAAGTAAATGACCTGCTCCAGTAAATGCAAATGCAATTCTCATTTTAATCTATAATTTGTGATATTGATAAGCTTCCCTATCAGAGAATGCGTAATCAAGTTTTGTATACTGATTCATGAATTCAGCAACTTCATCAGCAATATCTTCTTTATCAACAGCCACACGTTTGATGAATTCAGCAACTTCATCCATTTCTTTTTCTTTTAATCCTCTTCTGGTAATTTCCTGAGTACCTATTCTAATACCAGACGGATCATCAGAATTATCCCTATTATCACCAGGTAAAAGATTTTTATTTAAAATAACATTATTATCAGCCAATTCATGTGCAATATCAGATGCTGATCTGATGTTGGTTAAATCCACTGCAATTTGGTGAGATTGTGTAAAACCTTGATCTTCACATAAAACGTTGAATCCTCTTTCATACATTGCCTGACCTAATGCCTGAGCGTTTTTAATGATTTGTTTTGCATAAGCTTCACCGAACTCCAACATTTCAGCAGTTGCAATACCTAAACCAAGTAAATGGTGCAAGTGGTGGTTACTTACAACACCAGGGAATACTGCATTATCAATTCTGTCCTCATTTTCCTTGCCTGAGAGAATGATTCCACCTTGAGGGCCAGGGAATGTTTTGTGGGTACTTCCCATCATGACATCTGCACCTTCTTTAAGAGGTTGTTGGAATTGTTTTCCAGCAATCAAACCTAACACATGAGCCCCATCGTACATGATTGTAGCTCCAACTTCATCAGCAGCTTCACGAGCTTCTTTAATAGGATGAGGGAATAAGAATAAACTTCCACCGAATAAAATAATTTCAGGTTTTTCTTCGAGGATTTTTTTGTTCATAGCATCAATATCAATATTCATAATGTTTTTATCCAATGGGTGGAAAACGGTTTTTAATCCACGAATACCAGCTGCACTTACATCAGCGTGGGAAATGTGTCCTCCGGAAGGCACTTCAAGAGCCATTACTTTTTCACCAGGTTTTGCAAATCCGAAAAATGCCGCGAGATTTGCAGTTACACCGGAAACCGGCTGAACGTTAGCATAATCACAATCATAAACTTTACAGGAAAGTTTTTTAGTTTTATCTTCAATTAAATCTACGTATTGGCAACCTTCGTAAAGTCTTTGGAAGGCCTGACCTTCTGCATATCTGTGAGCGAAATCGGTTGCTACTGCTTCGGTTACTTCAACACTAGTTACATTTTCAGAAGCAATAAGATTGATACTGTTTCTCATATATTCAGTATGTTCTTTTGCAATTTTTTCAAAGTCTAAAATTTCATCATGATAATCAGTCATTTACTACACCTAATATCCAATTAAATTAATACAATATTATTTTTATTAATCTTATAATATAAGATTTATGAAAAAATAGACTAAATTGTGAAAATTTATAAAGTATCTTAAAAAAAAAGTTTTAGAAAAATAAAAAAAAAGAAATAGAGAAATTAATCCCTAAATCTATTTACCTAAGTCTTCAAGAGCAGCACTGATTTGTGCCATAATTTGCTCGGTTTTGAAGTGTTGTTGGTTCATTGCACCAGATGGACATGCACCTACACAAGTACCACATCCTTTACATAATGCAGAGTTGATTTGTGCAAATTCTTTTCCACCTACGCCAGTTGCAATAGCAATAGCACCGTATGGACATAATTCGACACATACTTGGCAAGCACCACAAATAGCTTCATCGTTGGATGCAATAATAGGTTCGATTTCTACTTCACCTTTAGCCATTGGGATTGCTGCTCTGGATGCTGCAGCGGAACCTTGAGCTACGGAGTCAGGAATATCTTTAGGACCTTGAGCTACACCAGCAATGTAAACACCGTCAGTTAAAGTGTCAACAGGTCTGAGTTTTGGGTGAGCTTCCATGTAGAATCCGTCTGCGGATTTGGAAACACCTAAAGTTTGTCTGAGTTCATCAGATCCTGCAGAGTGTTCAAGACCGATACTTAATACAACTAAGTCGTATGTGTATTCGGTTACTTTACCGAGTAAAGTATCTTCTGCTCTGATAGTTAAGGTTAAATCATCGTTTTCGAAGATTTGTGCTGGTTTACCTCTGATAAATTCAATACCGTATTTTTCTTGAGAAGTTTTGTAGAACTCTTCATAACCTTTACCGAATGCACGGATATCCATGTAGTAACAGGTTACTTCGGTATCAGGTTCGTGGTCAATAGCTAATTGAGCGTTTTTCATGGAGTACATACAACATACTCTGGAACAGTAAGGTTTTCCAATAGTTTCATCCCTTGAACCTACACAGTGGATGAATGCAATACGTTTAGGTTCAATACCATCGGAAGGTTTGACTACGTGTCCGCCGGTAGGACCGGATGCGTTAATCATCCTTTCAATTTCCATAGCAGTAATAACGTTACTGTAACGTCCGTATCCATATTGGTAAATTCCAGATGGGTCGAATGGGTCATAACCGATAGCAGCAATAATAGTACCGACTTCTAATTCAATTTCAGTTGCTTCTTGATTGTGGTCAATAGCTCCAATTTCACAAGCTTGGTCACATAACATACATTCGATACAGTAATCTTTATCAATGGTTGCACATAATGGTACAGCTTGAGGGAACGGGATGTATGCAGCTTTTACCATACCTACACCTTCGTCGTAGTAGTTAGGTATTTCGATAGGACAAGCTTCTACACAGGATCCACATCCGGTACAATCTTCTTCGTCTACGTATCTAGGTTTCTTTTCAACTTTAACATGGAAGTTACCGATGTATCCGTCAACTTCTTTAACTTCAGCATAGGAGATTAACTCAATGTTTTCGTGTTTTGCACAGTCTACCATCTTAGGTGCTAAAATACACATTGAACAGTCGAGAGTAGGGAAAGTTTTATCTAATTGTCCCATTCTTCCACCGATGGTTGGGTTTCTTTCTACCATGTAGGTTTTGAATCCCATATCACCTAAGTCTAAAGCGGTTTGAATACCACATACTCCACCACCGATAACTAATGCTTTGTTTTCTACTGCTACTTTAGTAGCTTCTAATGGTTCGAGCAATCTTGCTTTTGCAACAGCCATACGAGTTAAATCTTTAGCTTTTTCGGTTGCTTCTTCAGGTTGGCTCATGTGTACCCAAGAGTCTTGTTCTCTTAAGTTAGCAAATTCAAATAAAAATTTGTTTAAACCAGCTTCTTCTACACATCTACGGAAAGTAGGTTCGTGAAGACGAGGGGAACATGCAGCTACAACAATTCTGTTTAATCCTTTCTCTTTAATGTCTTCTTGAATCATAGCTTGACCTGGGTCAGAACACATGTATTTGTAGTCAGTCGCATAAACTACGTTAGGTAATGTCATTGCATATTCTGCAACATCAGGACAGTCTACAACTCCACCAACGTTTACACCACAGTGACAGACGTAAACCCCAATCCTTATTTCTTCGTTATTATCTTTTATTTCTTCTGCCATATAATTCACCTTGTACAAGTCGTGAAAAATATCTAATATATATAAAAAATTGCAATTTTTTAAAAATAGACTATAAAAATTTTACATAGTATTAGATATATTCTATGTAGTGAATACACATTTATAAAGATTTCTATAAAATACTTGAAGTAAAGTTTATATATGATAAAAAAAATTCCTTTTAAATTGACTTTAAAAAATGATTATAGGCAAAATAATGTTTTTTTATGTGATTAAAAAGTGATTAATAAAATTCATAAAAAATAAAAACTGTAAATTAAGAAAAAAATTGAATTTTATACTACAATAATACAATAATTATAGGAAGTGTAATCAAAGAGATTACAGTATTGATCAGTATGCAGTCAGATGTCATTTCATAGTCCAGATTATAAGAAATAGCAAGTAGCAAGGACAACATTCCCGAAGGCATTGCAGCTTCAATAATTGAAACCTTATACTGCAAATCAACTAAACCAAGTTGGGTTGCAATTAAAAATGCAGCCAATGGGAAAAACAACAATTTCATGATTGAAGTGAAAAAAATCATGGACTTGTTTCTAGACAAGGCCGAAAAGTCAATTGATAAACCTAAAGTAATCATGATTAAAGGAATAGCACCTTGGCCTAAATAGTTAATAGTGTTTTCTAAAACTCCTCCTATAGGAATATTCAATAAATTGAAGATTATACCTGAAATGACTGCCCATAGTGGTGGGAAAAGCGCAATCTTTCTTACTGCAGTTTTTATAGTTCCGCCGAATTTTAAAATTAAAACAAAGGACAGCAACAAGAAGATACATAGTGTTGCAATATCACAAAAAATTGCTCTTAAAAAACCGCTTTGGCCGAAAATACCTAAATTGACAGGATACCCCATAAATGCAGTATTTGCAATCATTACTGTAACTAAAACACTCCATAACTTTTTATCATCAAGATTTAATCTTTTTAAAATTAGATATGAAATGATTCCAGTAGCAAATGATGAAAGTAAAATAATTAAAGGCAATACGCTCAGCTGTGAAAGCGAGGATAAATCGGCATTGTAAATTGCATGAAAAATCATGCAGGGCATTAAAATATACATTACTATTTTATTAAAAGGATCAATGTCTTTTTCAGATAAGAAGTCAATTCGTTTAAGAACATATCCGAGCCCGATCATTATAACGATTGAAAAAATAGTAACAATAATTGCATCCATATTATAAATAATAAAATTAAAAGTATATAAAATTAACTAGAAAAAAATAAAATATTAAAATTAGCTAACGATACCTTCGCTAGTAATTTTAAATACGCATTCACCTTCAGGCAAATGAGGAGAATCAACTAAACGTGCAATTCTCTTTCCGGCCAATCCCTTTTTAAGCCAAATCCTATAAGTAGATGCATGTCCTAAAACGTGCCCACCAATAGCTTTTGTAGGACTTCCGAAGAAAGAATCAGGTTTAGCCTGAACTTGGTTTGTAATAAATACTGCAACATTATATGTATTAGCAATTTGTTGAAGTGAATGCAAATGTTGGTTTAATTTTTGCTGTCTTACAGCCAAAGACTCCCTTCCAACATATTCTGCTCTAAAATGAGCCATTAATGAATCAACAATAACTAATCTAACATTTCTTCCACTTTGAATCAGATCATTAATTTTATCAACCATTAAAATCTGATGAGAAGAGTTGAATGCACGGGCGACATGAATTTTTTGCAAGACCTCATCAACATCCAATTCAAATCCTTCAGCAATTTGTCTAACTCTTTCAGGACGGAAAGTGTTTTCAGTATCCACAAATACACATTCACCATCAAGACCACCTAATTCCTTAGGTAATTGAACAGTTACTGCCAATTCATGGGAAATCTGACTTTTACCAGATCCGAATTCACCGAATACTTCAGTGATGGATTGAGTTTCAATCCCCCCACCAATTAAGTCATTGAATTCCTGGCTGCCTACAGTAATGTAACCAACATCTTTTCTTCTTTCATCGACTTCAAATGCAGTTTCAAAATCAATGTTTTCAGATTTACGGGCTGCTTCAATAACTTTTTCAGCAACCCCTTCACCGATTTCTGCTTTTACTGATAATTCTTTTGCAGTGGCGGTTGCCAATCTCATCATATCAGCAAAACCAGCGTCTTTTAATTTTTCTGCTGTTTTTTCACCAACACCTGGTAAATCACTTAGCTCAACCATAATAATCATTCCTTATGTTTACTTAATAATATTTTGATAAAATTTTCTTAGGATTTAACCTATTTTCTTCACTATACATGTCAAAACTGACATTGGCTATAATTTCAATAGTTTCACCATTTAAATCTTCAAGTTTCTCTTCAATTCCATAACCGTCATCAACAAGATTGACAATTTCTTCTTTTTTCATGCCGATTAATTCTTCAGCAAGCTTATCAAAGAAAGTTACTTTAATATCGCCGGTGTCATCTTCAATTCTTAAAGGAACCATAAGAAGAGTCTTCGGTTCATCAAATACATGTCCGCAATTGTCACAAACATTTTCATCTTCACCACCCTCTACATAACCATTACATGAAGGGCATTTTTTGCTGATAATTCTATTAGAATCAACCTCTACAATAGTACCTGTTACACAAACATTAACATCATCTTCAGCTAATGATTCAATGGTTTTTGGAACGTATATCGCTTCCATTAATTCATCCTGAGAAGGTAATTTTTCAATTTCGCTTTCACTAGGTTCTAAAATTGCTGTATTTCTGTTAACAATAGCTTCAATCCTACTATCATTATCTAAATCAAAGCGGGGATTTTGTAACTTAATTGGCTGACCCATTTCAAACTCTCTTTTTGCATCAGCATCCCATAAAACCACTCTAAGAGAACCTGTTTCATCAGCGATTTCTATATTTCTAACAAAACCTGAATCACCATTATCCCTTTCAAATTCGTGAATTTCACTTAATTCAATAACTCTGCCTATAACAATAATATCCTGGTCATCCTCATCAATATCAGAAATTTTCTTATAATCATATAATGCTTTTTCCAGTGAAGATAACTCGGGAATAAACATTGCAGAAGCTTGTTCTTCAGATAATCTAATAAGACGGGCTCCGCTTCCGATATTTAAATCAACACTGTACATACCAAGCCTGGTTCTTGCATTTTCTATTCTGTAGGCATCACCTACACTATATTCTTCCTGAGCACGTTCATTCCATAAAGACAATCTGACTTTACCGGATTCATCAGCAAACATTAATGAACGTACAGTGCCAACAGTGCCATCTTCTCTTTGGAATTCGTTAACATCATCTACTGAAAGAATCCTGCCAATAACATCAATTTCAATTCCATCATCATCAATTTCATAAATTTCCCCAATTGGAATAGGTCTTAATTCCTCTCTTAATTTGTTTAATTCATCTAATTCCTCAGTTGATAAATTTTCAGGATTAATAGTAATCTGAGTGTTAAAATTGGTATTCATTGAGTATTGACTCTGAGTGTATTCATCATACCTTACATCTCCACCAATAACTTTGATAATATCGCCTTTATTTATTGGCAAATCTGTATCATCACCCCATAACGTTACTCTGATTTCACCGGTAATGTCCCTTACATCAAAATTCCTTAATCTTCCTTCGGTATTATCAGTTTTTCTTATAAATGTTCTGATATCTTGAAGTCTGGAGACGATACCTTTAATTGAAACATCTTTTAATTCATATACATCTCCGATAGGTGTGAATTCTTGTTTAACTTCAGGAACATCGAAATCTCCTTTAATGATTCTGCCATCCCAATGGGTTAATGAGATTTCACTTTCACCATCCCTATTCATTCTTTCACGAGCTTGTGCCTGGATGATTTTAACTGTATCTCCATCTTCAAGTTTCAAATCTTCAATTAACTCAACATTCTTGTTCCATAATGTGTAGGTGATTTTTCCGGAATAATCCTGTAATTCAATAGAAGCGACTTTTCCCTCTTTGCCGTTCTTTTCATAACTTCTAATTGTTGGGATTCTAACAATTCTTGCAATTATATTAACTTTTGTTTCGGGTTTAATATCTGCAATATCTGTGATAATTTCTTTATATTCGGGGAATTTTGAAGGATCTTCATCCAAATGGACAAGAATGGATCTCGGTCTCAAATTAGCTTCAAGTCCGGAATAACCTTCCTTAATATCCACATTCTTAATTTGAATAATGTTTCCTTCATTAACATTTTTAAGAAGTTTAATATTTTGAGTCCAGAAAACTGCTCTGATTTTGCCGGTGCTATCCATTAATTCCACATTGCAGACTTCACCGCTCTGACCTTTACGTGTTTTAAATGATCTCGGATTTGAAATAGAGATGACCCTACCGGAAATAGTGACATCCTTACTTCCATCTTCAAGTTTGTCAATTGTATTATTAGCAAATTCAGGTTTTTCAGAAACCATTTCCACTTCATCATCTCTAAATTCGCCAACCACCATTTCAGCAAATGTAGAAGGATCCATAAATGAAATCTGTTTGTTATTTTTACTATAATGTTCCATTCTGGCTAAAAAGTCTTCCTGAGAAATTTTATCTTTAACTTTATCGTAAAATTCCGAAATTTCTTCAGTCATGATAAATCCGGTTTCATCATCAGATTCCTCATTTAAACTGATTTCAAAAGGTACTTCATTAGATTCATTATTTTGTGTAATTTCTGAAGATTCGATTCCGTGATTTTGTAAAACCAATTTTGCAATATCCAAATCATCGAAAAATGATATTTCAGCATTGCTTTCACGAAGTTCATCCATTTCCTTTTGGAATTCTTCTTCAGTAAGTTGGTCTTTGATTTTTTCGTATAATTTTAAAATTTCTTCTTGCATACCAAACCCCTCATAGAAAGTTAATTATTATTTTATAATTAGAATGTATATAAATTATTAGAGAGAGCATCTGAAAAGTAATCTATATAGTAAAATTAAAAGAAACCCAATATAAATTTTACCTAAATGTGACTTTGTTAAAAAATGAAAAATAGCTAATATGCATTAGGATTTTTCTTTAATGCAGTTTTAATCATGATTCCTAAGTCCAAACCCATATGCCAGTTTTCTACATATTCAATATCATATTTTATACGTTTTGTAATAGATGTATCGCCGCGGCACCCATGAATTTGCGCCCATCCGGTCAGTCCCGGTTTAACTTGATGTTTGACCATGTATTTTGGAATGGTTTCTTTAAACTGTTTAACAAAATATGGTCTTTCAGGTCTCGGACCTACAACGCTCATATCTCCTTTTAACACATTGAAAAACTGAGGCAATTCATCAATACTGGTTTTTCTAATAAATTGTCCCACTTTGGTTTTTCTCGGATCATCTTTTGTAGTCCATTCTGATTTTTCATCAAGTGGATTTTGAACTTCCATACTGCGAAACTTATACATCATGAACGGTTTGCCATTATACCCAATCCGTTCCTGTTTAAATATAACAGGCCCCGGAGAAGATAATTTTATTGCAATGGCCGTAATTATCATGATAGGTGATGTAATAATTATAGCTATAATTGAAATAATATAGTCTGAGAGAAATTTAAGGAATTTGTTAAAGTCATCATCCAATGGAACATACCTTATATTGATAATTGGAATATTTTCTATCATATCTACAGATGGTTTGGCCGGAAAATACCTGATATAGTCCGGAATTATTTCAGCTTTAATTCCAACTCTTTCACAGCTTTCCACAAGATCATCAATTTTATAATAGTACTTTAAAGGAATTGCTAAAACAACCCTGTCAAAGTTATTGCTATCTAAAATCTCATCAATATCTTTAAATGCTCCTATGATTCTGCTGCCTTCAATTTCATTTCCAATATGATCCGAACGGCCTAAAAAGCCACTTACAGTAAAACCCAAATATGGATTTTCACGAATTCTATGTGCAAATGTAAATGCCAAATCATTATCCCCGACAATTAGAATATGCTTAATATTTTTATTGTTAATACGTACCTTTCTTAAAACAGACCTAATAGTAAATCTTTCAATAATTCCAATGAATGTACCGATAATTCCTAATAAAAATAGCATTATCCTTGAAAAGTCAGGCTGATTTATAATAAATAAGATTGAAACTAATGTGATGAAAGCCAATATATTTACTTTAATAATCTGAGTGGCTTCTGAAAAAATATTTTTATATGTCCTACGCGGTTTATAAAGACCCAAAGCAAAGTATAAAATTAAATACACAGGTATGACTGCAAAGACAAAGAACAATAAGTAACTGAACATACCTAAATGTCCGCCAATTGGGCCAAATAAAGTGGTTTTAAATCTTAACCATATAGAACACAAAAGAGCAATACCAATGACAAAAACATCAATTAAAACCAATAATAAATTAAATAATTTCTGATTTTCTTTAATCATGATAGCACCCTAAAAACTAGTTTCAATTAAATATATTACATTAATAATTATTTAATCTTTCTTTTTGAAAATATTTAAAAATAGTTTTAAAATGCATAAAACAGCAATACCCAAATATACAATCCAGTTTACAATAAATAAAGATTCTTCAGCATGATGTTTTTTATAATAAATATACATTGCACGGTAAAATTCATAAATCAATTTAGATTTCTGTTTTTTACTGCTTGCTCCTTTTAGATGAGTAATTCTGGACTCCCCGTAATAGATTATCTTCCATCCTGATTTTTTAATCCTATAACACAGGTCAATGTCTTCACCATACATGAAAAATGTTTCATCCAGCAAACCGGCTTTGCTTAATGCATCGGACCTTATGAACATGAATGCTCCAGTAAGGCAGTCTATTTCATAAATTCCGTCGTCCGGAAGATTGTCCAAGTTATAGTCATTATCTTTGCTGTTTGTTGGGATATGGAACAGCCTGAAAAATGAATTTTTAACATTTGGAAAGCTTCTCTTACATGCTTTATCGAGTTCACCATTTTCTAAAATAACTCTGCAGCCGCATGCTCCAACATCAGTGTGTTTTTCCATGTAGTGATAAATATTTTCCAATGTATTTTCCCAAACAATAGTGTCTGAGTTTAAAAGAAGAACATATTTTCCCTTAGCTATTTTTAAAGCCTGATTATTTCCAGCTGCAAAACCGTTATTGTCTTTTGAAGCTATAAAAGTTACCTTATCACTGAAGTACTCTTTTAAGCGGTCCAAACTATCGTCGCCGGACGCATTATCAACTACCAAAATCTCATAAGTAAATGGATAATCATATTCGAATATAGAATTAATGGTATTTTTTGTTAGTTCAAATGTTTGATAATTTACAATTACAACTGAAAGGTCCATATAAATCCCCAATTATCTTTTTAAAAATTTAATAGTGTTAATTATTAATCTGAATTCAATTTTAAAATAGTTTATTGTATTTTTTGACTGGAATTTGACTTTGTTGATTTTATGTCTTGTGGACAGTCCCTCCCGAATACCGGCAAGATAGGTAGGACCAAACCCTTTTTTTAAAAAAAACAGATATTTGACTGAAAATCCTAAAAATAAAAAGATAAAATTTACTATTTTTAGAGGAACTGGGAAATTTTTATAAACAACCCACACATTATTGCGAGCTGCTAACTTAACCTTAAATTCGTTGTATCTGCTTCCGGATGTTGCACTTCCAATATGATAGACAATAGCATCGGGGCATAACAAATTCCTATAACCGTTAATCTTTGACCGGATAGCCAAATCCACATCCTCCATATAAGCAAAAAAGTTATCATCAAACAGCCCGATTTCTTCTAAAATTGATTTTTTATACATTGCAGCACCGGCACAGCTTGAAAATATATCTTTAACTTCCACATATTCACTGGATTGGTGGTTTTCACCTACCTTTTTAGTCCAAGCAAGCAAATTATACTCATCGCCGACATCATCAATTAAATTTTTATTATTATATTGAAGCATTTTTGCTTGAACAGAAAAAATATCATCAGCAGACGTGATTAAATCTATTAATTTTTTAATTGAACCTTTTTTAATTTCCGTATCATTATTTATTGAAAAGACAAGTTCGTTTTGAGCTTTTTTGATTCCCTGATTAACAGCCGGGGAAAAGCCAACATTTTCTTTGTTTTCTATTAAAACAAGAGGGAAATTAAAGCTATTGTTTTTAAGATAATCCAGACTGCCATCACCTGATCCATTATCTACAATAATAACTTCACCAATATGCTCATCATCATTATTAAGTGATTCTAAAAAGATTTTTAGAAACTTTTCACCATTATAATTTGGTGTTACAACAGAAACTTTCATATTAATCAATTGAATTTTTAAATTTTTTCCATATTTTATAATATATTTTTGGACTTAATAGGAATAATTTTATCTTGAATTTAAATTTAGAGTTACCTTCAAATTTAGACAATTTTGTAAATAAATCCAAGTCCTTCATTTTTTCAATTACCTCATCAAAATCATAGTTATTATAGAAAAAATAATTCATGTTTCCAAATATTGCTTTTGGAATTCTAGAAGCAGTAATTAAATTGGCCAAATCATTTTTTCCCTGATTTTTATAAAATTGAGCCAAATCTTCAAAAAGCTTTACAACTTCAAAGCGTCTAAGTTCAGATGTTCTAATAGCTGATTGCTCATGCTGATTATAGTAATAGGTTACTTCGTTGCTTAAGGATATTTCCTCCCCAAAACTTAAAGCTTTAAGTGCAAACTCCGTGTCCTCACCATAAATAACCTCTGAATTGAATTTAATATTGTTATCTTTAATTATGCTTGTTTTATACATTAATTGTGTGAAATTAAAGGGCATTTCCATATTCAATTCCATTTTAATAAATTCGTGGCAAGAAATCAATCCTTTTGAAAAGTGGTGAGGATTTGAGAATTTATCACCATCCTTTTTAACCAATTGCACTAAGCTAAAGTCAGTCACACCATTATACAATTCAGACAGGTGATTTTTTCTAACACAATCATCCGAATCAATGAAAACCATGTAATCGCCATTAGCCATTTCAATCCCGCGATTCCTAGCACTGCTTACACCCATATTATCCTGATGAATAATTTCATGAAGTATTGATGAGGAAGACAACCTTTCATGAATAATTTCCAGACTATTGTCAGTTGACCCGTCATCGATGACTATTACCTCGAAATCAGTGAAATCCTGATTAATTATTGAGTCGAGTGTGCTCCCTATATATTCACAGCTATTGTAAACTGGAACAATGACACTTACTTTAATATTATCCATTTTATCAACCATTATTTAATAGAAAATCGACAATTCTTTCAGATGATTTGCCATCCATTACATCAAATTGGGTTTTAAGAAATTCGGAAATTCTGTTTTCATCAAATTCATTATTTTTAATTACATCAATTAAATCGCTAGAAGTGCGAACAATTGGTCCTGGAACAGTATTTTTAAAATCATAATAAAATCCACGTTCATTGTCCAAATAGCTATCCAAATCATATGTGAAAAATGCTACCGGCTTATTTAATGTGACAAATTCTATCATTATGGAAGAATAATCGGTTATTAGCATGTCACTAATCAGCATCAGCTTTTGCTCATTTTCATAATTGCTTACATCAATGTACTGCCCATTGGATAAAATATCGTCTTTATAAAAATTTTTAATCTTTGGATGAAGTCTTAAAGCTAAAACAAATTCATCTCCTAATCTTTTATTGAACTCCTCAATATCCAAATAGTTAAAAACATTATTGAATTGTTCTTCATCTCTAAAAGTCGGAGCATAAAGAACAATCTTTTTATTTGGGGAAATATTATGTTCAGTGCAAAAATCTGATTTTAACTTGTTCAAATCATGATTTTCAAAATAGTAATCCATACGGGGAAGTCCAAGTGGCTTAATTTTATCTTTAGATATCTGAAAAGCTTCACTGTAATAATCTTTAACGTTGTTTGAAGTTACAATTAAATAATCTGTATTATTAGAAATTTTCTTAAGAATATCCCTACTTTCAAAATCAACTGATCCTCCGAATTTCTTAGAAGCCCCAGGAGCATGCCACAATTGGACTACTGTAGTTCTAGGATTAAATTTCATAAATGCTAGCGGAAAAAAATTATCATTTAAAAATATGAATTTGGAACTGGATAACTTCTTAAAGCCACCGATAGAAAGCTGATCCTTGTAAAAATAGTAAAAATCAAAGTTTCCTCTTTTTTCAAATTCTTTTTTAATATAATCCAAATTACCTTTAAAAGATTCTTTTGAATCAACAATGAAGGAAACTCTGTTTTCTTCAATATATGTATTTTTAAATAATTTAAATAAAATACCATATATTTTATGCTTTATATATTTCATATTAAACTATTTTAATGATTACATGAATGATAACATACCCGGCACTGACTGTACCATTGCTTGAAGACCCAATATGAAAATAGCAAGACCTCCGACGAAATTAATATAACGTGCATATTTCATTGCTACTTTAGTACCGAATGTTCCAATTAAAAACCAAATAACAACAGCAATTAAACTTAAAATAGAAAGACCGACCGGATCAACATGTGCAGAAACACCTTGTGCAGCCAAAATTAAGTTTTCAATGTTTCCAAAAATAATTAATGACAAGAAGGGTTTTAAATCCTTATCCACACTAGACACCCCTTACTGATTCAATCATTGCTTGAAGACCTAATATGAAAATAGCTAAACCGCCAATAAACTCAATAAATGCAGAATATTCGATTAACAATTGTGTTCCAAATGTACCGATTAATAACCATATAATTACACATATAATACTTGCTATTCCTAATTTAATAGGATTTACACCAGCTACCACACCCTGAGATGATAAGATTAAATTTTCAATATTGCCAAAAATAATTAACCCCATGAGAGGTAAAAATTGTTCTAACATAAAATCACCACTTCCCGAATTAAATAAAGTAAATTTTATCCATATCCTATTTATCAGTTTTAAAGAATTATACTATATAAAATTATCTTAAAATTAAAAACAAAATACTAATTTAAAAATTTAAAAATAAAAAAATGCGAAAAAAGTGAAAAAATAGAGGTGTATTTCAAGTGTAAAACTAACTATCTATCCAAATACATTTTCTTATAATATTCCTGATATTCGCCGCTTTTAACATTATTAATCCAATTCTGATTATCCAAATACCATTGAATTGTTTCTTTTATGCCCACTTCAAAACTATATTCAGGAGCCCATCCCAAATCATTTTGGATTTTAGTTGAATCAATGGCATAACGCCTGTCATGACCTAATCTATCACTTACAAATTCAATTAATGATTCATCCTTATCTAATTGATTCAATATCAGTTTAACAATTTCTATGTTTTCTTTTTCATTATTTCCTCCGATATTATAAACTTCACCCAGTTTTCCATCATGCAATACCAAATCAATAGCTTGGCAGTGGTCATAAACATGCAGCCAATCACGAACGTTTTTACCGTCACCGTAAATCGGCAATTTTTTGTTTTCCAACGCATTGGAAATCATTAGAGGAATTAATTTTTCAGGGAACTGATAAGGCCCATAATTATTAGAACAACGAGTTATATTAATTGGCAAATCAAAAGTTTCACTGTAAGCACGAGTGATTAAATCTCCTCCTGCTTTTGAAGCTGAATATGGACTATTAGGTTGTAATGGAGTGTTTTCAGTAAAATATCCTGTTTTTCCCAAAGTGCCGTAAACTTCATCAGTTGAAATCTGGATATATTTTTCAACACCGTATTTTTTAGCGGCATTCAATAATACCTGAGTTCCTAAAACATTTGACTTAATAAAGATTTCAGGATCAGAAATACTTCTATCAACATGACTTTCAGCAGCAAAATTGATAACATAATCACATTGCCTTACCAAGTCGTCAACAATGTCTTTATTTCTAATGTTGCCTTTAACAAATGAATAATTTTCCATATTTTCAATATCTTTCAAGTTTTCAAGATTTCCGCAGTAAGTTAAATCATCCAAGTTAATAATCTCATATTCTGAGTATTTATTAACCATATACTTTACAAAATTACTTCCAATAAATCCTGCTCCGCCGGTAACAATTATTTTTGACATATTATCACTCATATTTAATTTGAGAATCCTTAAAACTAGGCCATTTTTTATCTTTATCTGACAAAATTACCTCTTCAACATCATCCAATGGCCAGTCAATAGATATATCCTCATCATTCCATTTAATCCCACTTTCATCTTCACTATTATAAAATTCTGTGCATTTATAAACAAATTCCGCTTCATCAGACAATACCAGATAACCGTGAGCAAATTTTGGAGGGATGAATAACTGTTTTTTATTTTCTTCAGATAAAATAGTGCCGAACCATTTGCCGTAAGTAGGAGAATTAGCTCTTAAATCAACAGCAACATCAAATACTTCTCCCTTAATAACACGAACCAATTTGCCTTGCGGATAATTAACTTGCAAATGTAAGCCCCTAAGGACTCCTTTTGTTGATTTTGCTTGATTATCCTGAACAAAAGTTAAATCATATCCCGCATCTTTAAACTCCTTTTCATGATATGTTTCCATGAAATATCCTCTGTTATCTTCAAAAACAGTAGGTTGAACTACAAATATGCCTTCAATATCTGTTTTTGCAAATTCAAACTTTGCCATATAATCACTTTTTAGCTAAATTAAATAAATACTGCCCATAATCAGTTTTTTTAAGTTCATGAGCAGTTTTTAACAACTGTTCTTTAGTTATATATCCTTTAAGAAATGCAATTTCTTCAAGACACGCAATATACAAACTTTGCCTTTTTTGGATAGTTTCGATGAAATTAGCTGCTTCTAAAAGCCCTTCATGAGTTCCTGTATCAAGCCAGGCCATACCTCTTCCTAAAAGCTCGACCTTAAGTTTACCGCGTTTGAGATACTCCTCATTAACAGAAGTAATTTCAACTTCACCTCTTGAAGATGGATCTACATTTTTAGCTATTTCAATTACATCATTATCATAGAAATAAAGACCTGGAACAATGTAGTTTGATTTAGGATTATCCGGTTTTTCTTCAATGGACATTACATTTCCATCCTCATCAAATTCAACAACACCAAATGCTTCAGGGTTATTTGTATAATAACCAAAAATTAATGCACCTTCTTTTAAATTAGTTGCTTTTTCAAGAATTTCGGTGAATCTGTGACCATGAAATACATTATCTCCTAAAATTAATGCAACATTATCCCCACCAATAAAATCCTGACCAATAATAAACGCTTCTGCAAGACCGTTAGGATTTTCCTGAACAGCATACGAAAATTTAATTCCTAAGCTTGTCCCATCGCCTAAAAGATCCCTGTACATAGGCAAATCTCTAGGAGTTGAGATAATTAATATTTCTTTAATTCCGGCAAGCATTAAAACAGAAATAGGGTAGTAAATCATCGGTTTGTCATATAACGGCAATAACTGTTTTGAAACGGCTTTTGTAATAGGATAAAGACGAGTTCCAGAACCACCTGCAAGCACTATACCTTTCATAATTATCACTTAAATTAATATTATTTTTTATAATTAATATAATATCTTAAATTTTAAAAATTCATTTTCACAGCATTACCTGAATTATTACTCCATGTAGAAAATCAAAAAATCTGCCCCTGTGGCACAATACCCAACAAAGCAATGCATATTCAAAATTAATTCATTTGATCAGTCCTATGTATTCACTGATTGCATCTTTGTAACTTCTAAGTGGTTTGAATCCATTTTCAACCCAAGTTTTATTTTTTAAAACAGAATAACTTGGACGCGGAGCGGCACGGGCAAATTCAGATGCTGTAACTGGAATCACATTAACATCAACATTAGCAACTTCAAAAATATATCTTGCAAATTCGCACCATGAACAACTTCCGGAATTGGTAATATGATAGATGCCATAAAAATCGGTTTCAATTAATTGGCTAATGGCATTAGCCAAATCCATGGCATATGTGGGAGTTCCAATCTCATCATAAACAACAGTGATTTCAGAATGGTTTTCTGCAAGTTCAAGCATTGTTTTTGGGAAATTTCGGCCATTAACACCGTATAACCATGCAGTCCTTACAATAAAGAACTTGTCAAGGATTTCTAAAATAGCTTCCTCTCCTTTAAGTTTACTTTTGCCATAAACACTAATCGGATCGGCTTCATCATTTTCGACCCATGGCCTATCATTTTTACCATTGAAGATGTAGTCAGTGCTTATATGGACAAGAGGACAGTCAACCGCTCTACAAGCAAGAGCGAGATTTTTAACCCCTTTTCCGTTTACTGCATATGCAACATCCTGATTTTCTTCACAGCCATCAACATCAGTATATGCAGCTGAATTAATAACAATATCCGGCTTTTCATTAGAAATAAAATCTATTGTATGATTTTTATTTGTAATATCCATTGTTTTTGAAGTTGTAAGTATTAATTCATGTTTATCCTGTAAAACTTCTTTTAAATCATTGCCCAACATTCCGTTAGAACCAGCTATTAAAATTCTCATACAATCACTTAAAAACTTTAATATATAGTTTTTATATATATTATACTTAATATTTAAAACAATGGAGCTAAAATTATGAAAGTATGTATTATAGGTCAAGGTTATATTGGACTTCCAACCGCCGCACTTTTCTCAAGGAGTCACTGTGAAGTGGTTGGAGTAGATGTTTCAGAAGAAATGATTAACAACTTAAACAATGGTATCATTCACATTGAAGAACCGGGAATAAAAGACCTAATTAAAAATGCAATAGAAAACAAGAGTTATATTGCTAGTTTAACTCCACATAAAGCAGATGCTTTTATCATAACTGTACCGACACCATATATTGTTGAAAATTACAGTTGCGATTTAAGCTATGTCATTAATGCATGCAAATCAATATTGCCTTATTTAGAAAAAGGAAATGTTGTCATTATTGAATCCACCATTGCTCCTATGTCAACTGATGAAACTATAAAACCAATATTTGAAAATGCCGGTTTCACCGTTGGTGAAGACTTATATCTTGCACATTGTCCTGAAAGAGTCCTTCCCGGAAAAATCATTGACGAATTAATTCATAACGACCGCATTGTTGGTGGTGTTACACTTGAATGTGCTAAAAAAGCAAGTGAAGTTTACGGGCAGTTTGTTGAAGGAGAATTAATACTTACTGAAGCAAAAACTGCAGAACTATCAAAATGCATGGAGAATACCTTTAGAGATGTAAACATTGCACTTGCAAATGAACTTACTAAAATTTGTGCTAAAATAGGCGTTAATGCACTTGATGTTATCAAAATGGCAAATAAACACCCAAGAGTTAATCTCCATTCACCGGGACCTGGTGTTGGAGGACATTGTCTTGCTATTGATCCGTATTTCATATATGCAAAATCTCCAGAAACTGCCAAGATTATTAAGCTGGCAAGAGATACAAATAATTCAATGCCTGATTTCGTCTGTGAAAATGTTAAAAAAATCATAAAAAAAGGTAAAATAGCTATACTTGGCGTTTCCTATAAAGGAAATACAGATGACGATAGGGAAAGTCCTGCTTATAATATAATAGACAAATTAAACGGAGATTATGAGATTGCCATTCATGACCCTCACATCAAAAACCCTGATTTTTTAAGTTTTGATGAAGCTATTAAAGATGCTGATTTGATTCTGGTTCTTTGTGACCATAACGAATTCAAGCATTTGGACTATGATTTAATTAAAAATTGTGTGAAAGATCCAATAATATTTGATACAAAAAATATAATAAGTGAAGTTCCAGATGAAATTAAATTATATAATTACGGGAACCTATATGAACTAAACTAAAAATTAATAGATTGGTCTTGAGGGATTGAATCCCCATTCCATGCTTTAAGACTGCTCCATTGTGCAAAAGGTGCTTTCCAAAAAGTATCATCCATATTCAAACCTAAAGGTAAGAAAATTGCACAGCATGAATAAAGAGTGCCAGTATTAGTGTTAATATCTGAAATATCAGTTTGTAAACCATTCATACCAATAATCAGCCATCCGTCAGAATCAAAATTATTGTTATTGGAAAATTGAGTTTTTAAAACCTTTGTAAGAGCAGATCTAACCTGAGCCGGATTAATGTTTTTCGGCAGTAACTGAAGTAAAGCCGCTTGTGACATAAGATGAAAAATGCCGCAACGGTAAGATAAGAATTTTCCAATTAATGGATAAGTTCCTTCAGGCGAAATCACTCTTTCAAGTTGAGATGCTAATCTGGAAGACCTCATTAATTGTACGTCTAAAAATTCACCGTCCTGAAGGTTATATTTTCTCATTACAGTCAAGATATCATTGAGTAAAGGATGAATAAATAGACTGTTATAATAACCTACTTCAAAATCTCCACCATCAGAATAAATTGAATCCCCTCTATACAATTCATATCTGAACTTGCGCACACCATAAACTAAACGTTCCTTATCGCATTCACCGGTGAATTCTAAAAGAGCAGCTTCAATCATGGAAGTATACAATAACCAGTGATTTTCATAAGGAGCGATGATTCTTGAATTTTTAAGTTCCTGAATAATTTTAGCCTGAACTTTAACAGGCAAATTAATCCAGATTTGATTTTTAGCTCTGAGCAATCCCTGAGCAAATAAAGCAACATCAACCAACGATTGTTTAGACTCCACAACAAAAATATAATCATTACTTCTTGGATTAATCGAATTCGAAATAGCTTCCAAGGTCATGTAAATATATTTTTCACGGAGCTTGCCCTCTTCTGATGCATCAACACCAAGTTCCAACCAAGGTGCAATTCCATTAAATACTCTTGCAAAAGCGTCAAAGTGAGTGAATTTTTTACCGTCAACAGTGGCTGACTCATTAGGCATTTTTTTCCTAAGAGACTCGTTTGCCAAATTACTCAAAACTGGAAAAGCTATTTTTTGTAAAGTTGAAATCCAAAAAATCCTATCTTCCCAAATAGGAGGTTTTTCCTCAATTACAGGAGTTTCTTTTTTTTTAAATCTATTGAAAATTGAGTTGCTCATGTGCCTTATTTTTGTTTAACATATTATATAAAATATTATTAAAACTTAAATTTTAAAAAATAAAGTAACGATTATATATTTTAGGAATTATATATTATTAATATTATAAGAGGTTTACAATATGCCAACAATGTCAGAAAAAATACTAGCTAAAGCTTCAGGTAATGATAATGTAGAAGCTGGCGACATAGTTATAGCAAATATTGATGTAGCAATGGCCCATGATTTAACTGGCCCCCTTTCAGTTGAATCTTTTGAAAAAATTGGTACTGAAAAAGTTTGGGATTCATCAAAAATTGTTATACCATTTGACCATCAAGTCCCAGCAGATTCTATTGACTCAGCAAATAATCATATGATAATGAGAGAATTCGTTAAAAAACATGATATTGAACATTTTTATGATGTAAATGCAGGAGTCTGTCATCAAATCTTACCGGAATTAGGTCATGTGGTGCCTGGAGAAGTGATTGTTGGTGCAGATTCCCATACATGTACACACGGAGCATTGGGAGCATTTTCAACTGGTATTGGATCAACTGATATGGCAATGGTGTTTGCTGAAGGCAAATTATGGCTAAAAGTGCCTGAAACAAATAGATTCAATATCACAGGAGATTTAAAAGAAAATGTTTATGCCAAAGATGTAATCTTACATGTTATTGGTAAAATGGGTGCTGATGGCTCAACTTACAAAGCATGTGAATTTGCAGGAGATACTGTCTCAAAAATGACTGTTTCAGATAGAATGGTCTTATGCAACATGGCAATTGAAATGGGCGGAAAAACCGGTTTAGTCGAGCCTGATGAAAAAACCATAAATTATGTTGAAAAACGTTCTAATAAACCTTACGAAATATTTAAAACTGATTTGGATTCCTCTTCACTTAATATTATTGATATTGATGTGGGTGATTTAGAGCCTCAAGTAGCTTGCCCTCACAACGTGGATAATGTAAAACCGATAAGTGAAGTGGACCAAGAAATTGACCAGGTATTTTTGGGTTCCTGTACAAACGGCAGATTAAGTGACCTGAGAGATGCTGCAAAATTATTGAAAGGTAAAAAAATAGCTAAAGACACTAGAATGTTGGTTATTCCGGCATCAAAAGAAGTTTATATAAAAGCCTTAGATGAAGGACTAATTAAAATATTTGTTGAATCCGGAGCGCTTGTATCCGCTCCGTGCTGCGGTCCTTGTCTTGGAGGACACACAGGAATTATTGGACCTGATGAAGTAAGCCTTTCAACATCAAATAGAAACTTTAAAGGAAGACAAGGAAGTCCTGACGGGAAAGTATTTTTATCCTCTGCTGCTGTTGCTGCCGCTTCAGCAATTGAAGGAAAAATAGTGGCTCCGGAGTGAAAATATGAAAGGAACAGCATGGAAATTTGGAAATGACATTGATACTGATATTATAGTTCCGGGAAAATATTTAATTTATACTGATGAAGAAACATTATCAGCTCATTGCATGGAAGGTTTAGATCCTAATTTTAATGAAAAATGCAAACAAGGAGATTTTATTGTTGCAGGAACTAATTTCGGGTGCGGATCTTCTAGAGAACATGCTCCAATAGCCCTTAAAGGTGCTGGCGTGGTTGCCGTAATTGCCGAGTCATTTGCAAGAATATTTTACAGAAATGCGATAAATGTTGGAATTCCCCTTTTAGAAGCTCCTGGAGTTAGTAAAATTATAGAAAATGGGGAAGAAATTGAAATCGACATGGAGAATGCTACTATAAAATCTCAAAATGGAGAAATAATCACGTTTAAAAAATTGCCTCCATTCATGTTAGAAATACTGGAAAAAGGTGGTTTAATTGAATACCTCAAAAAAAGATAATTATCAAATTGCTGTTATTCCCGGTGACGGAATAGGTAGTGAAGTAATGGAAGCGGCAATATATGTTTTAGATGCTTTGGATATTGATTTTAATTATATTTATGCAGAAGCCGGAGACGAATGTTTGAAAAAAAACGGTGCTGCCCTTCCTGATAAAACATTAGACATTATCAGAAATGCAGATGCATGCTTATTTGGTGCGGCAGGTGAAACTGCAGCTGATGTGATTGTTAAAATTCGCCAAGAACTGAAGATGTTTGCGAATTTAAGACCTGTAAAATCCTATCCAAACACCCAATCATTATCTGATAAAATAGATTTCATAATAGTGCGTGAAAATACAGAAGGGATGTATATTGCAGATGAAGAAAGATATACAGATGAAGGTGCTGTGGCCAAACGCATTATTACACGTGAAGCCGAAGAGCGCATTATTAATTATGCTTTTAAATATGCAAAAGAACATAATAAAAGTAAAGTGACCGGCGTTCACAAGGCTAATGTGTTAAAGAAAAGTGACGGTTTATTTAAAGATATTTTCTATGAAGTTGCAGAAAAGTATCCTGAAATTGCAACTGAGGATTATTATGTAGATGCAACTGCAATGTATCTGATAACCAGACCTGAAGACTTTGAGGTTATTGTAACCACTAACCTTTTCGGAGACATACTTTCTGATGAAGGTGCAGGTCTTGTTGGAGGACTTGGTTTAATTCCATCCGCCAATATCGGCAAGGATGGAGCATTATTCGAACCGGTTCACGGTTCAGCACCTGACATTGCAGGCCAAGGTAAAGCAAATCCAATAGCCATGATGCTTTCAGCAATTATGATGCTTAGATATCTTGGTGAAGATGAAGCGGCGGATAAATTTGACGCTGCAATATTAAAAGTACTTAATGACGGTAATATTTTAACTGGTGATTTAGGTGGTTTATCTACTACTATGGAGCTAGCTGAGGAAGTTAAAAATAATTTATAAATGGAGACATATAATGAATAAAAAATTAACTAAATTACAGTTCGCTGCACTTTTTATCATATTTATTATGGTAGTAAGTGGGGTTGCAGGATTCCTACTTTTGTTATTTAGTGGAAACGTTTAAAAAAAATAAAGAGGGACTTAAAATGGTAAAATATGAAATTGCAGCAGTAGTTGCAGAATTTAATTATGACATTACACAAATGATGTTAGAACTTGCAAAAGCAGAAGCAAAAAATAGAGATTGTGAAATTACAAAAATTGTTACAGTTCCTGGTGTATTTGATATGCCTCTTGTAATAAAGAAATTATTGCAAAAAGATGAATATGATGCAATTATCACTTTAGGTGCTGTAATTGAAGGTGCAACTGACCATGATCAAATTGTAGCACAACATGCTTCCCGTAAGATAGCTGATTTGGCATTAGAATACAATACTCCGGTAGCACTTGGTATTACCGGTCCTGGAATGACCAGATTAGATGCGCACAGACGCGTTAAAAACGCAAAAAGTGCAGTTGAAGCAGCTATTAAAATGTGCGACAGACTAAAAGAAATTTAGATGATTAGATGGAAATTTTAAAACCTAATGAATTAAGAGAAAAATTTAACGACCCATGGATTGCGCCTTATGAAAAAGTGCTGACTATGGTAGATGGTGATAAAGTCGAAATCGTTGAATATCACCCATGCATCTCCGGATCACATTGGCTGTTAAATCAATACAGAAACAATTCCGATTTAATTGATTCCGCTTATCGTGACGGAAATAAACATGTTTACAAATGCCATACTGGCAAAAAACCATTAGACCTTAAAGCCAGTTTTAACGCTGCCGGAATAGATGAAATCGTTGTAGATGGTGATGAAGTTAAAGTGACTCACACAGGTCTTGCAGGTGCAGGTGTTGGAGCCGGAATGTGCAGAGGAATGGGTGAAGGTGTCAAATACATTGAACTTATTCAGGCAGGAGGAGGTTCTAAAGCAGGAAAAGCTACTGTCGTTACACCAAAACTTGAAAAGGTGGTAATTGGTATTGACGATACAGACACTAAAGATGCGGGAGCTACCTGGACAATGGCGCATAATTTAGGTGTTGAACTTGAAAATGAAAATTTTGAATATTTAGACCATATTATTGTCCAGCTGTATCCGCATAACCCTCATAAAACTCAAAATTGTGTGTCAATCGCTTTAACATTCGCTGTTGAAGAATCTAGAAAAGAAGAGTTAGTCAATAGAGTTATTGAAATTCTTAAAAGAGATACCCTATCTGATAAAACAGCAATTGCAATTTTGGAAGGATTAGATATTCCGGAAAAATTAAGAGAATATTCTATTGCCACAAAATCTGGAATGATGGATGTTGAAACTGCACAGTCAGTTGCAGAAGAATTGAACATTCAATTAATCGCTGTTACAGGTGAACAGGGTAAAGTTGGCGCACTTGCGGCTTTAGGCCTTTATGATGATGTTGAAGAAGCAGTAAAAGCTTATGATAAATAAATCTAAAGGAATCAACTCCTTTTAGATTTATACTATTTATTTAAAATAAAAATTTAAGAAATTGCCCTGATTTGCACGAGCAAAAACTCTTATTGAAGTTGAGTTCGTATCCTTAAATACTATTTTTACACTGCTGTTGTCATATTTAAATGACTCGGTCATATTATTTTCAAAATTAAAAGATGTTATCTGATCTCCATCAACAGAAATGTCATATGTTTGATTATTTTTAAAAATACCGGATGAATTTAAAATAGATTCATTATTAAGGAACACTTCAAACATTGCCGCCTGTTTATCTCTTGATGTAACAATATACTTTTCTTTAATTGTTGTATTATTATAATCATAATAATGGGTAATCAAAGAGCCTTCGAAAATATCCTTTAAACGACTGTTTTGAATTACATCGCCGTTATCAACATCCAACAATTTCTTAACTCCGATAGGCAATCTAAACACATCCCCTTCGCCAGGTCTGCTTTCATTGATTGAATAAATTTTCTCATTGTCAAACTGAATAGTGTCATTAACCTTAACACCCAATGTCAGCATTGCTTCTGCAGGCACGCGTATTTGATCAGATTCATTTTCAATCGCAGTATCAACAGTATAAGGTCCTCTAACTGAAATAGGATTATCCCTTGAAGAGTCATCTGCATATATGATTAGATTTCTAGAATTAGGTTCAATTGACAAAACTCCGTAATCAAAATGTGCAGCTCCAATGAATGTTGAAATCATCAAAAGCAATACAATCATGGAAATAATCATTGGAAAATGGATTTTAACAAAAGATTTTACTAGATTGCGGCCTGGCGTCTTTTTAAACATGTTGATTGATTTGATAATAACTTTAATAATGTAACAGATTGAAATCAAAATACCTACTATTGAAATTATAACTCCAAGAGATAAAGGAACAAACTTTACGAAGAATATAGTAAATAAACCAAGAATAATCAAGGACAAACCAACAATTGACATTCTAATATAATAACCGATTTCATCAATCATGGTGACTCTTCCATATTTATTAGCACGACCTATAATGGTTCTTACAACCTCATTAGCCATTAAATTTAAATCTGAAAGAGGAGACATGTCATGTTCAATAGCACCAATGTCAACTTCCATAATAGAAATTCCCAAAACATCAGCATCAATAACAATACCTACATCCACACCATAATCACTTTCAAAATTAATTTTTTTCAAAATTTCCTTGCGTGCTGCGAACTGACCGCTTAACGGCTGCTCAAATGAGATTTCAGGGAAGAAAAAATTAAGTAATGGTTTAGCAGTAAGCTCAGTAACACGACCGCTTGCACGAGAAAATTTAGTTTTAGTAATATCAGTCTTTCCATCTAAAATAGGCCTTATCATTGCTTCTACTTTATTAGAAGTTAAATTGTAGATATCCGCATCGATAAATACTATAATATCGCATTCAGTTTTTTTATAACCGGTTTTTAAAGCTTCACCTTTTCCCTTATTAGTTTCATGATTAATCACTTTAGCTCCGGCTTTTAAAGCTTCAGCTTCAGTATTGTCAGATGACCCGTCATTAACAACAACGATTTCATCTACATACGATACTTTTTTAACAACACCTACAACCTTAGCTACTGTATCCTCTTCATTATATGCAGGAATAATAACTGAAACTTTTTTATATTTTCTAGGTTTTTGAGTTTTTATACTAGCCAGTAAAAAAGAAATAATTAGAAAAAACCAATACACTTAAAATTCTCCCATTAACAATTTACTAATATTTAATTATTTTTTATAACATATAAATAGTTAATAAAAAATAAGAAAAATAGATTCACCACATCTATTAAAACTCTATGTATTATAACTAAATTTCTAATTTTTAAATTTTCAAGCAACATTACTCAACAGATTAATAAACATGATTTAAAATATGTAATTGTTAATGGAGTAATAATGAAATTACATAAAAAAATTACTAATTTAAGTGAAAAAATGATAGCAAAAACGCTCGAAAAAGAATTGAATTTAGATACCCGACAGGTAAAAACAGTAATCAAACTAATTGATGAAGGAAACACAATTCCATTTATTGCAAGATACAGAAAAGATGTTACAGGATCTTTAAATGATACAACATTAAGAAAATTTGATGAAAGGCTGAAATATCTAAGGAATTTAGAAGACAAAAAAGAAAAAATCATTAAAAGAATAGGTGAACTTGGAAAATTAGATGAAAATTTAAAAAATAAAATTTCAACTGTTAACACTCTTGTTGAACTTGAAGATTTGTACCGGCCTTTTAAAAGCAAAAGACAGACAAGAGCAAGTAAAGCCCGTGAAAAAGGCTTGGAGCCTCTGGCAACTCTGATTATAGAGCAAAACATAAAAGAGAATGTTGAAAATATTGCTAAGAAATATTTAACAGATGAAGTTAAAACTATAAAAGAAGCAATAGACGGTGCCAAAGACATTATAAGCGAAGAGATTTCAGATAATTCCGATTTCAGAAAAAAAATTAGATATAATACATTCTATACTGGTCATGTTGAGACAAAAGCAAAAGACAAGGAACAGTCAAGCGAATATGAAGTTTATTATAATTACGCAGAAAGTATTAAAAAGATACCCCCTCACAGAATTCTAGCAATCAACAGAGCTGAAAAAGAGGGGATAATTAAAGTGAAAGTTGCTTGTGATGATGATGAAGTAATTAAATATCTAAACAGGCACATCCTGAAAAATATCTCTGAAATTCCCGAAAAAATAAAATACAATCCGTTTACCACCCCAATCATAAAAGAAGCTATTGAAGATGCATATAAAAGACTGATTTCTCCTGCAATCCAAAGGGAAATCAGAAACTGCCTAAGCCAAAAAGCGGAAGAAAAATCAATTGAGGTATTTGCTAAAAATTTAAATCAGCTGTTAATGGAAAGTCCCCTTGTTGGAAAAACCATCCTAGGCTGGGATCCTGCATTTAGAACCGGATGCAAACTAGCCGTTATTGACGATACTGGAAAAGTCCTTGACACCTCCTTAATTTATCCGACACAACCCCAAAATAAAGTTACCGAATCAATAAAAACTGTACGTCAATTGATTGATAAATATGACATTAACGTGATAGCTATCGGTAATGGAACCGCATCAAGGGAATCTGAAGAAATCGTTGGAAAAATAATCAAAGACACTAATGTAGAATATATTATTGTTAATGAAGCAGGAGCGTCAGTTTATTCTGCTTCAAAATATGCTGATGATGAATTTCCTGATTTTTCGGAAGGAGAGAGAAGTGCTATTTCAATTGCAAGAAGGCTGCAAGACCCATTAGCCGAACTTGTAAAAATTGACCCTAAATCTATTGGTGTTGGCCAATACCAGCATGATATGAATCAAAAGCAGTTAAACGAATCATTGGCGGGCGTTGTTGAAAAAGTTGTAAATGAAGTGGGAGTGGATTTAAATACGGCATCTGTAAGCTTGCTTAATTATGTATCCGGAATTGGAAATTCAACAGCTAAAAACATTATAAACTACAGAGAAGAAAATGGAAGTTTCACCTCAAGAAAAGAATTGTTAAAAGTTAAAAAACTTGGAAAGAAAACATATGAGCAATGCGCAGGATTTATTAAAGTTAATAACCCCGAGTATCCCCTTGATAATACAACAATCCATCCGGAAGCATATGATGCCACATATAAACTACTTGAAAAACTTGATTCTACTGTTGATGATATTGGAAGCTCAAACTTAAAATTGGACAATATTGACCTGGAAGACATTTCAAAAGAACTTGAAATTGGTCAGGAAACGCTTAAAGATATTGTAAAAGAACTTAAAAAACCCGGCAGAGACCCCCGTGAAGAAATGCCAAAGCCAATACTTAGAAAAAATGTGTTATCAATAGAAGATCTGGAAACCGGTATGATAATGCAGGGAACCGTTAGAAATATTGTGGATTTTGGTGCTTTTGTTGATATTGGAGTTCACCAAGACGGACTGGTTCATATTTCACAGTTGGTTGCTGATAAATTTGTAAAACATCCCCTGGATATTGTTAATGTTGGGGATATTGTTGATGTAAAAGTTTTGGATATTGATTTGAAAAGGAATAGAATTAATCTTTCAATGATACTTTAATATATTTTAAAATCAATACATCATAAATGATTAAAAATTAAGACAAAAGAGGATTTTTAGATGACACCAAAGATAATGATAATTCTTGGAAGCGGATCAGATATTGCTATTGCTGAGAAAAGTATGGATATTTTAGAAAAGCTTGAAATACCTTACAGTTTAAAAATCGCATCAGCACATAGAACACCAGATTTGGTTCGTGAAATTGTTATTCAAGGTACAAACGCTGGAATTGAAGTATTTATAGGTATTGCAGGACTTGCTGCTCATCTACCTGGTTCAATTGCAGCATATACACCGAAACCTGTTATTGGCGTGCCAGTAGATGTTAAAATCAATGGTCAGGATGCATTAGAATCAATTATTCAAATGCCTTATCCTTCTCCAATCGCTACTGTAGGAATCGACAGAGGAGACAATGCGGCAATACTTGCAGCCCAATATATTGGAATTCATGATGATGAAGTACGTCAAAAAGTTATTAATTTAAGAAAAGAATATGCTTTAAAAGTTATAAACAGCAATGAAGAAATTGTTGAAAAAATTGAAAACCGAAAGTTCCTTCAAAATAACTTTTTAAAAGTTAAAAATCTCGACATAAAGGAACCTGAATTTGATGATGATAAAATTAACTGCAAAAATGAAGATGCAGAAGTTGTAATAATTGTTGGAAGACAAACTGATTTAATAAATGCCAAAAAGGTAGCTGCAATTTTAGATAGGCTTAAAATTACACATGACACCAAAGTTGTTTGTCCAATAAGGTCCGCTAAAAAATTCACAGCTTATGTAAAATCAATGAAAAATGCAAAAATATTTATCGGAATTAGTTCCAACTCCTCACAAGTAACAGGAGGACTTGTAGGATTAACCGACAGACCGGTTATTGGAGTTCCATGTACCAACGAAGAAGGTGATGAATATCCACTTACCACTGTCAGTATGCCTCCGGGCGTTCCGGTTGCAACTGTTGGAATAAACAACGGTAAAAACGCCGCCGTTCTTGCAGCTGAAATCTTATCTATTAACAATCATTATATTACAGAACTTCTTGGAAAATTGAAAAATAAAAAAATTAATTTGTAGGGATACTATGAAACTAAATGAAAAAAACATTATAGAAATCAATGATGAGCTTTCAAGTGAATTTGAAGTAGCAAAGGTTTTGAGAAAATATCCGAAAGATACAGTTATTATCAATAATGTAAAAGGCTTCGATATGCCGGTTATTTCAGGAATCTGTAATACAAGGGATAAAATTGCAGAATCAATTAACTGTAAAGTTTCTGAAATTACTGAAAAAATTATTGAAGCTATGGAAAAACCTATTAAAGTAGATAAATTTACTGATTTTTCTGAATATAATACTTTAGAGATTGATTTGGACAAAATACCAATATTAACCCATTATAAAAGAGATGGTGGAGCATATATTACTTCCGGTGTTGTATTTGCACGTGACCCTGTTTCCGGAATTCAGAATGCTTCAATCCATAGAATGATGGTTCTTGACAATAAAAGGTTAGTTATTAGAATCGTTCCAAGAAATCTCTATACCTATTTCCAAAACGCTAAAAAAGAAGGTGAAGACCTGGAAATTGCAATAGCTATTGGAATGGATCCTGCAATATTGCTTGCAAGTACCACATCAATACCAATCGATTATAATGAAATGGATGTTGCAAACGCGTTTAAAAATGGTGAATTGGAATTAATCAAATGCGGTGAACTTGAAGTTCCTCAAGCAGACATAATTCTGGAAGGTAAAATTTCAGTTACAGAAACTATTGCTGAAGGTCCTTTCGTGGATTTGACTGACACCTATGATATTGTTCGTGACCAGCCTATCATTAACTTGGAAAAAATGCATATTAAAAAAGAAAATCCTGCATACCATGCGATTTTACCTGCTGGATTTGAACATAAATTATTGCAAGGCCTTCCACAAGAGCCAAGAATATTTAAAGCCGTTAAAAATGCTGTTCCTACAGTAGAAAATGTTGTTTTGACTGAAGGAGGCTGTTGCTGGTTACACGCAGTTGTTTCCATCAACAAGCAAACTGAAGGTGACGGTAAAAATGCTATTATGGCTGCATTATCTGCCCATCCTTCACTTAAGCATTGTGTTGTAGTTGATACTGACGTTAATGTCTTTGATGCTGAAGATGTTGAATATGCAATATCTACACGTGTTAAAGGAGATAGAGACATCATGATTGTTCCTAATGTACGTGGTTCTTCTCTTGACCCCGTTGCTGAAAGCGATGGAACAACAACCAAAATTGGAGTTGACGCAACTAAATCACTTAAAACAGTTGAAAAATTTGAAAGGGTTAGTTTTTCTGAATAAATTAACTTTTTTAAAATTTTTTTATTATTTTTTACCTCAAATCAGATATTTCCCAAATAAACATTAGCAATTCCCTTATCCTTAGCTATTTGGGCTGCTTTAAAGAGAATATCGGGATCTGTTGGAGAAATATCGTTCATTTTATAATAAGGAAAAGCCCTTGAAAAATGAATGGGAACTTCAGATCCCAATTCATTAACTACAAAATCACACAGTTGTGTAATTTCAGAAATTGAATCATTATAACCATTAATTAATAAATTAGTAATTTCTAAATGTTTATTTTCATCATAAACCCTTTTAATATTATCCAATACAACATTTAATTCTGCACCACAAATTTTTTTATAGAAATTTTCATTCATAGCTTTCAAATCTATATTGAACGCATCTACAAAAGTTAAAATTTCTTCAACAGACTTTTGTGAAAAATATCCGTTTGTCACATAAATTACTTTTAAGCCATGTTGTTTAGCTAAAAAAGAAGCAGTTTTGTTGAATGGTAAATGTATAGTAGGTTCATTATAGGTCCAAGCAATTGACTTGCAGTCATAACTAAGTGCATTTTCTATAATTGTCTCTGGCATTATTTTAATAGCTCTTGAATTTTTATCATATTCATGCGAAATCATATAGTTCTGGCAATGCAAACAGGTCATGTTACAGCCAAAACCCCCGATTGAGTATGTTAATGTTCCAGGTAAAAATTTATATAAAGGCTTTTTTTCAATTGGATCTGGACTTAATGATGAAACAACCCCATATGATTCGTCAAATAGCTCGCCATTAATATTTCTGTGCTGGCGACAAATTCCCACCTTGCCATCAGCTATTTTACAATAGTTGGCACAGATTTCACAACGAATTTTTTGGGATTTGGAACTTTTCCTGTATAATTCATTACTTACTAACATAATGTTCATAACCTTTATTTTTAATCTCTTCAACAGATCCATTTTCTAAGGTAATTTCAACTACATCAGAATCGGTTACAACACCAATAACCTTAAAATCTATCGGCAATTTATCCAAATTATCTTTTGAAATAGTAAAAAGCAATTCAAAATCTTCACCAACATGAAGTATCAAATCCAAATAATCCAGATTAAGGCTATTTGCTAACTTTTTATATTCATCAGAGATACCTAAAAGCTCTTCGTGTATCATGAATCCGAAGCCTTCTTTTTTAATCTCATATAATTCGCTTGCAAGCCCGTCACTGATATCCGTGGCAGAAGTTGCACCATGCTCTTTTAAAATTTGTCCTTCTTTAATTCTGGCTTTTGGTTTTAGTGCCTTTTCAACGTAAATATTATCTGAAGTGTTTAAATTAAAACCTAATGCTGCAAGACCAATATCTCCAGTAATGCATATTAAATCATCTTTTCCATAAGTGTCTTTCATTAGTGGCCTGTCACATAATCCTAAAGCAGTCCCAGAAATTATAATTTCAGACGCCTCATTAGTATCCCCGCCAATTAATGGAATGGAATAATATTCACAAGCATCCAATACACCACCAATAATTTCCTTAAAACTATCAACTTCCAAATCCCTATAAAGTGCAATGGATAATAAAAATCCGATTGGTTTAGAACCCATAGCTGCTAAATCACTTACATTAACAGTAACAGCTTTAAAACCCATTTCAAAATAAGACATGTTTTCCGGAAAATGCCTTGACTGAATAAGCATGTCGCATGTGGAAATCAAATTAAAATCATTAACTGGAAGAATGGCAGTGTCATCTGGAGTTATATCTTTTGAATTAGCTATAATATATTTAACTAACTCTTTTTCACCAATATCTGAGACTTTAACTGACATGAATATAATATAAATTTTAAAATAAATAAATTTTAGTAAAAAAAGTGAAATTTCAGAATTACAAATATTCTGAAACTCTATCCTTGATAATTTCATACATACGCTTATCGATTCCGAGAGGATCGGTTAAAATGATTTCACCATCAAATTCAATGGACTCCTCATCATGGTCATGATGATGATGATGACCGTGATCGTGTCCGTGATGATGGTGGTGGTGATGAGAAGACGCCTCTTCAGCATCAAAGTCGGTTTCAATACCAAGCAATTTTGGAATATCCCTTTTAGTATGAAGTCCGTGTGCAACAAAAACAGGAACAACAATTATTCTATCCAAATCATTTTCTTCAGTTAGTTTTTTAATTGTTTCTTGAATACCCGGTTTTCTAATTTCCATAAAGGCATAATCAACAATAGCTTCTGGAAATTCTTCTAAATACAATTCTTTATAAGCTTCAATTACTTTTTTACCATCTTCCAATCTAGAACCATGACTTAAAAGCAAAATAGCTGTTTTATTATCAGACATTAAATTCATCCTTTTTATTATTTATTAATTTGAAGTTAAATTTTATTAAGTTAATCTTGAGAAAATAATTTTTTAAAAAAAATATGAAAAAATTATAATTTTTCATTTACCATATCAACTAAAATATCAACTAGTATATCCTCTGCATTAATAGAATCCGGATAAAGGATTTCACCGTCAAACTCAACAGGGGTTAAATCATGACTATGGTCATAGTCGTGACCATGGCTGTGATTGTGGCTGTGAGTATGTTCATGATCATCCAATAATCCTAAGATATGTGGAATATCGTGAGTGGTATGCATTCCCGGAGCAATGAAAACCGGAACAACAATCAGTCTTTCCAATTCATTTTCATCAACCAATTTATTAATGGATTCTGGAATGCTTGGACCGCATAATTCCATAAATCCAAAACTAGATGGATAATCACAAGTTTTTTCAAACTTATCATATAATGCTGTGGCAAATTCTTTATTATAATTTAATCTGGAACCATGAGTAACAAGTAAAATTCCTGTTTTTGCACTATCATCCAATTTAGATTTGGATAATGCCTCATTAATCCTTTTATCAATAATATCTAAAAGTTCATCACGGGGACCAATTGAATTTAACAGCTCAATTTCACCATCAAAATCAACGTCACCGGCTATTGATAAGTAATGATCTTTTGGATAATTTCCATCAGGGCATCTCGGATCCACTTCTAAAGGTTCAAGACCTAATAACTGTGGAATATCAATATTAGTATGAATTCCCGGAGCTAAAAATACTGGAAGTGCAATAATTTTATTTAAATCATCAACTTCTTCTTTTAATACTTCAACAGCACCAGAAATAGTTGGTTCGGATACTTTCATGTAGCCGACTTCGGTAGTAAAACCACTTTTATTGATGAACTTCTCTTTAATTTCAGTGAAAACCTCTTGAGCAAAAGGTAAAGTACTGCCGTGGCTAACTAAAATTACGCCAACATTATTTGACAACTTTGAATTTGTACCCATAAGAGATAACTCCGTCCTCTCCATCTTCTCTTATTTTTCTAAATACCATTTCCACATCATCACCAATTTCGATATTATCAACATCGGTGTCTACGAGCTGTGAAGTTAATTTTGCACCTTCTTCAAGCTCAATTACAGCTACAGCGTAAGGTGCTGATTTTTTAAAATCTTCAGGTGCTGATCTAATTACTGAAAATGTGTATATTTTACCTTTTCCTGAGAATTGGAAAGGTTCAAGGTTTCCTTTTCTTCTACAATTAGGACAAACTACACGAGATGGGAAAAATAATTCACCACAGGTGTTACATTTTGTACCAATTAGGTTGTATCTTTGTTGTATATGACGCCATGTTCTTACAGTATCAGACATGTGAATCCTCCATATATATTTTAATACGATAATATATATTTTAAATTATATATATAAGTACTATTTTTATTACCATTTTAAGCTTTTTTTTAAAAAAAGTAATAATTTTGTGTGCTAAGTCATAGAGTCGCACTTACAAAACTAATTTATAAATTTTGACATATAATTTTAAAAATGAAAATCGACTCTAAAGGAAATATGATTATAGGAACAACGGCTATTTTAATAATATCGTTGTTGTTAATCTGCATTTTTGTCATAACTTCCATAAATTACATCCAAAATAAAAATATTGAATTCAAGCAAAATGATAATTTCAAATATATTATTGATGACTACATACAAAACTTAGAATTTAATCAAAGAAAATCAATAGATAAAGCAACTCAGAAAGTCTACAACGGACTGCCGGTATTAAACAGCAAAGACCAGATAAAAAAGAACTTGAACAACATATTGAATGAAAAAAATAAAGAATATAAGGAAAAATATGATGTAAAGATTACTTCAGAAACGCTATCTGTTGAAAATACCAATTCCCCCTGGAAAATACTTTTTAAAGTGAAATTAAACGTTGAAAAAGGCAGAGAAAAATACTCTAAAATCGTTGCGAAAAATACTTCAATTGAAGGGCTCAGAGACCCTTTACCGATTTCCAAACTAACTATTTTATCAGGAATCCTAACATATGATAATAAAATACATTATAAAACTGCACTATCAGGTTATATGCTTTTACATAATCTAGATTCCCCGGAATCATATATTGAAGCAACGGCACCACTAATTATTAAAAAATGTCCTTATGATCCATATATCCATCATGGGGATTCGGATATACTTGACGATTGTCTTAAAAATGGCTATTTTCATGAAAGCGCTGATGGAAGCTGTTATTTATGCAGATTGGAAGGAAAAGGAAAATGTCCTCATTATGGTTTAGAAGTTTTTATTCAAACACATACCCCTTTAAAAAATGAGTCATTATCCTGTTCTGACCATGTTGTATTTGCAGACCATTATAATGGGGAAAAGATTAATCCAGATGACTGGAATAGTTTAATTTTAGATTCATCTCACAGAAAGAAATATGGGTTGATTGAAGATGGATAATAAGGGAAGTGCAACAATAGAAATCATGACAGTTATAATAATAATTTTACTGATTCTTGTAATTATTCTAACATTTATTGAAAATACAAGTGAAAAAATCATTATCACGGCAGAAAATGAAAATATAGGAAGTTTAACATCAGAAATTGCAGATAATTTAATTAACAATCCTGGAAATCCCAATAAATGGTTTGAATACAATAAAGGAATGGCAGGCCTTGCAATTATAAATGAAGAAGGTGAAATAATACCAAATAGCGTTTCGTATCAGAAATTCGTTGTACTTGGTAAAAATTATAAAAAATTTGTTGATGAAGAAATTTTTGATTCAAAATTTCACTCTTCAATGGAACTAATCCCTCAGAAGAGTAGTATTTCAAGTGTAAAAATCGGTTCTAATGATGATTCGGACAATGTTTTTGCTGTAAATAGACTTGTAAAATGTGATTTTTACAAAAAATATGTTATAAAAGATTTTCAAAATGAAGGAAAATGCCGCCATAACCACGATCAGGAATCTAATAGCTGTAATTACTTTAAAATTTTTAAGAAAAGCATAATAAATGCTAATTACTTTTTATTAATTGATGAAAGTGAAAAATATGAATTAAGGTATATTATTGATACAACAAGAGTTGTTAAAGGAAAACCATGGCAAAACGTGATGTCTGAGTGTATTAGTTTAAATGATAAAATCAATTTCTATGATGATGAAAATGCTGTGGTGTTTGTTCATTTAGACAAACCGCATCCAAAAGCCGTTTTAGTAAGCGTTCCTAAAAATTTTAGGAATAATCTAAAATACGATTACTTTAGAACAAACGAATGTCAATTTATTTTAAAAACATGGTATTAAACTCTGTTTTAGATAAGAACATGCAACAATAATAAAGACACGGAAATTAAAATCAGACTTGAAATTGAATCTGTTATGCTTGTTGAAATCGGAATTACAATATTATCAGGGTCTAAATTATTTTTATATGAAATTATTGAAATATAATAAACAACAAATACCATGATTGAAACTAAAATAAAGCCCGCCAATCCACTGATTTCAACAATCTTATCAAATCCAACACCAACTGTTCCAAATGAAATTGATGATGCCTCAGCAAGTATTCCAATTAATGGGAATACAACAAGAGCGAATATATAACAAATTCCGAAGTTATGAAGTGCTTCCCCTTCAGGTTTGGAAAATGGTTCAACTAAACCAGAGTGAAGGGCTGAAGAGAGTCTCGCACCTAAAATACTAATTAAACTTCCGCTTTCACCTGAGAATAACGGCAATAAAGTAAGTAAGCTAGGATTGGAAAGCAATGTTTCAACAGAACTGTTTAAAATTCCACCTGCAGAACCTCCTAAAAAGGAACATAACAGCAAAATTGGTGTTGACTGTTTTAAAATTGTCCTGCTTTCATCAGAAAATCTATAACAGTAAATAAAACCTATTAATACAGAAAGTAAAATTATGCCAAGAACCATATCCTTAATGATAAAATTAACATCTAAAGCTTTTAGAACAAAAATTGATAGGATAATAGCAGGCAAGGTAAATAAATCTCCAAATGCTGCAATAATAGGGCTGGTAATATTGTCCGGATCCCATCCATGTTCAAAGCTTTTAAATGAAATAAACATGGTAATTGGAAGCATGATAATATTAGAGATTAATCCTGCAATTGTACAAATCAATATAAAGTCAATCAAGTCCATTGACGGATAACGCAATAAAAGACAAAATATCTTTGCTACTATACCTAAAAATATTGATAAAACAAGGGTTAAAACAAATGATGAAAAGATATTACTGTTTAAATCATCTGAAAATTCAAATCTTGGAGATATTAAACCGATATGTAAGTTGGTAGATAATCTTGAAGCAAATGATCCGAAAATATTTCCTCTCATCCCAATAGCGCCAGGAATAACAACCAATAAACCAGGAAATGTTTCAAGGAAAAAAGTCATCCTGCCTAAGATAATACCTGCTATTAAATCTCCAGTTGCACAAATTAAAAGAGCAATTAATCCTTCTTTTATGACATGATCATGTTCCCTAAAGAACTTAGATAATGCCTGAATAGATAGTGAACTGCGTTTCTTCTTCTGTTGACCTTTCACAAATATCACTACCTACCATATTAATCACTCTCTATTCTTCATCTTCTAATTCTTCTGGAATATCCTCTAAAGAACAAGCTCCGCTAGCAAGTTTTTCTAACAGTTCTCCGCCTTCATCAGTACCTTTTAAAATCAGTATATCATTAGCTAAAATCATGGTATTCTTATCCGGGCCGTAAATCCAGGAAACACCTCGTCTAATAGCTATTACTCTCATACCAGTACGATTAACTAATAGCAAATCCCCTAAAGTATTATTGGCTAATTCAGATGATTCATCAACTGTTACTCTAACAATACTTTTATCAGATTCTTCCATTACTTTTTTAAAAACTGGATGTGGTTTAAAACCAGTTATTACTAAGTCAGCTATATCTTTTGCAGCATTTGCCATGGACTCAGCTGCTTCTGCAATTTCAAGTAAAGCTGTTAATTTCTCAGCATCCTCATATGACCGTGCTGCAACCAATGATTGCTTTTTAATTTCATAATTCATTGCATTAACTTCGTTTTCTAATGTAATTACTTCTTCTGCCGCGGCTTTACTATTAAACAAAACAGCCGAATAAGCTAAATCAACCATTAGTTCCGACATATTTTTCATTTCTATTAAAAGATTTTTAATTGACAATTAAATACCCCTAAAGATTGTTTGGATTATTTTTCAATAAACAAGCCCTTCTAAGTTTTAATAATGATTTTTTCTTTGTTTTTAAATCTTCAACTTCTTCTAAAATATTTTCTAAAGGTTGGCGTAAACATTCAACGCTTTCCTTTTCATGTAGCCATGTGCAATCTTTACAATTCCAAACATTTTTACCTTTAATCCATGTTCCGCAAGTTGAAGAGTCTCCACATGGATAAAACGGACAATAGCAGAAGTCACAATATTGACCCTCATAATGGCATGGGTAGAATTCGCATTCCCTGTTAGGACCATGTGCAATTTCGCCATTTAAGAATTTTTCATAATGATTTCGTGATAATTCATGGATTTTAGACCTGATTACATATCCTCTAGGTGTTATAAGTTTATTATCTAGAACATAAGTTAAATCATTTCCAACGATTAATGTGCAGGACATATTAACCATGTCTTCAGTTAAATCTTTAATTTCAGTAATTGTTGATTTAGGAGGTTCAAAAGTACTGTCAACAATGCCAACTAATGTATCATCTCCTTTAATATCCAAAACACATTGTTTAAAGATTTTAAAAGGCTCTTTACGAGTTTTACTAATAGGATTATAAATTGCAACAATCAGATTAGCTTCAAGTGCATATTTCAATTTTTTTTCGATTTCGGACAATGGAGTTAAAATATTACTTAAACTAATTGCTGCGAAATCATTTAAAGGAGCTCCTAAAATGCTAGAGGCATAATTTAGTGCAGAAACACCTGGAAAAACCTTAATTTCAACATCGTCATATTTACTAACAATTTGATATAGCACGTTTGCCATTCCAAAGACACCCGGATCTCCGGAACTAATTAATGAAACATTTAAGCCTTCCAAACTTTTTTTAATAGCAAGTTCGGCTCTGAATATTTCATCGCCCATACCTTTTTGAATAATTTCCTTATCCTGAATTAAATCATGAATCTGGTTAATATATTTCTTATAACCAATAATAACATCAGATTCTTCAATGGCTTTTAAAGCACCTAAAGTCATGTTTTCTCTATTCTGACCAATTCCTATTACATTAATCATTTTAATCACTAGTATAATTTTAAAACAGAAGTTATGACCATTGTATTAGTATCTACTTTCAATCCGTTATTTTTAAATGAAGCAACCGCTGTTGCAATGATTTTATAGGATGGATCTTGACTAATAACAATTTGTCCTGAAGTTGAATTAGGAGAAGCATAACCTAAAGCCTCTATTGTCACTGTTAAATTCTTATTATCAGTATCATCACGTGTAGATACGTTCATTGAATCAACATTAACTCCGTCAACCTTCGATAAACTCTCCATCTGCATGGCAACGTCTTTTTTATTACTGATATTAACTGGAGTTGGATCTTTGATTAAAGCGTCGTTAACAGTCTGAGGATTGACAATGGAAGATATTTTATCTATTTGCATATCAATTAATCCCTGAATGTTAGGAGCTTCAGCAGTAACAATAGTATATGAACTAAATAGCCCTACTTCAAAAAATATAATAAATAAAACAATTATTAAAATAATTCTAACAAATTTATTCGCCATTTTATCACAATCATTATTTTAACTTATAATGAAATAGTTTTTATTTTTAATATATAATAAAGATAACTAATAAATAACATTTCCAGAAACTTAAGGTTTTAAGTATGATATTTTTAATTTTTAAGGCATGGCAGAAATTCTATTTTTTCAATATTTATTAAAGAAATAATCAAAGACATAATGCCTGATAAAGCCATTAAAATTCGTTGAATACTGTATTTGAATACTTGAAAATTGTGTTAAATAAAATTTTTCAATAAAAAATAAAAATTTAAAAATAAAATTCTCAAAGTTTATTAACATAGAAAATAAAAATTTTAATTAATATGTCAACTAATAAAATTTTATTAAAATTTGCAAAAAAAGGAATCAACCTATCACCAGAAGCTTATAATAGAGTCATAAATGCTGAGAATCCTTTAAATTTCGCATCATCTCTAATAGTTAAATTAAAAGGTGATAAATTCTCATCAAAAGATTTAATTTCTGTTAGTGGTGAAACAGTTGATAAAATTACAGGAATTAAAAGCGAAGAGGATAACAGTCAGAAAATATTAACGGATGACATAACTTCTAAAAGCAGGGAAGAACCGGTAGTTAAAAAAAAATCTAAAACACCACCTAAAAAGATAGAGTCAATTGATAAATTAAAAAAAGAAAGCGATGAAGTTGAAAAACACATCAACAAAGAAATACTGGAAGCTTCAGAAACTGTTGAAGATACAAAAATCAAATTCAAAAGAAATGAACAAAAAACCAATGTTAAATATGATTTTAAAATTATACAGGACACATCTAAAAAATCATATACAAGCGGTGAGATTGAAAACCTGGTAACATATTTCAAAAGCAGATATGATAAACTGGCAAATATTTTATCAAAAAGACCTGAACTTAGAAATTACACTAAAATAGCTGATATTGATGATTCACAGGAATCTTTAAGTTTAATTTTAATGATTCGTGAAATCAGAACAAGTAAAAACGGTCATAAAATTATCGAATTTGAAGATGATACCGGAACAATTTCAATTTTATTCTCCAATAAAAATGAAGAACTGTTTGCCGAGTCTGAAAAACTTGTTAAAGATGAAGTTATCGGTGTTATAGCAAACAAAAGTGACGATCCGAAATTTGCATTTGCTCAGCAAATTATTAATCCGGGTGTTTTAACTGTTCCTGAAAAAGAAATGGATTTTGGAATTGTATTCTTATCCGATATTCACATTGGAAGCTTAACTTTCCTAGAAGGTGCGTTTCAAAAATTTATTGACTGGATTAACTGTGAATATGGTTCAGAAGAGCAGAGGAAAATTGCGGAGGACGTTAAATATCTCGTTATTGGTGGAGATATTGTGGACGGTATTGGTGTATATCCTAATCAGGAAAAGGAACTGGCCATTAAGGATATTACCCAACAGTACAATGAAGCTGCTAGATTTTTAGGAAATATTAGAAGAGATATTAAAATCATTATTGCTCCTGGAAACCACGACGCATCAAGAGTAGCAGAACCGCAACCTGCTGTACCTGAAGAATATGCAAATGCATTGTATGAACTTGATAATGTAGAGTTCATTTCAAATCCGGGTGTCGTGTCACTTGATGGAATCAACGTCTTAATATACCACGGACGTAGTTTTGATGATCTTGTAATGGCAGTTAAAGAATTTAGTCATGAGAGAAATGATTTGTTGATGGAAGAATTACTTAATAAAAGACATTTAGCACCGATTTACGGAGAAAGAACTCCCCTTGCATCAGAGCTTGAAGATTATTTAGTAATTGATGAATTGCCAGATGTATTCCATACAGGTCATGTTCACATTAATACATATAAAAAATTCAAAGGAATACATTTAATTAATTCAGGTACTTTTCAGACTCAAACAGAGTTTCAAAAAATTTACAATATTGAACCAACACCTGCACAAGTTCCAGTGCTTCATAAAGGAAAATACAAGCATTTAAAATTTATTGAATGAGGTATTTTAATGAAAAAACATGTTAATGAAATTATTAGAGTTTCAAAGGAAGTTTATAATAAAGGATTGGTTTCTGGAAAAGCCGGAAACATCAGTAAAAGAATCAAAAGCAGTATTGGTGATGTTGTAGCTATTACACCTACCTTAAAATCACTTGCTGATTTAAAAGAAGAAGATATTGTCATGTTGGATATGGACGGAAACTTATTGACAAAAGGAAAACCCTCCTCAGAAGTGAATATGCACTTGGAAATTTATAAAAAAAGACCTGATGTTAATGCTATTGTCCACACTCATTCACCATACGCAACAGGATTTGCCTTTTCATCTAAAAAGCTCAAAAGATTAGAAGGCTTTGGTGAGATTAAAAATCCCTATTTAGATTATATTGAATATGAAAAGCCGGGCAGTATTGAACTTGCAGAAAATGCAAGCGAAAAAATGATTGGTGAAGATATTCTTATTTTAAAAAATCATGGTGTTATTTGTGTCAATGACGATTTAAATGAAGCAAAATCATTAGCTATCTTTGTTGAAGAGTCTGCTAAAACACAGTTTGTAACATATATGCTGGATTTAGTTGAAGATAAAAATTAATCTTCATCTAAAACATTACTATTATTTCTTTTATTCATTCCTTCTTCAATCATTTGAAGAATCAGACCAGACAATGAAGTATCCTCATGAATCGCCATTATTTTTAATTCTTTTTTCAAATCAACAGGAATATTTATAGTTGTTTTACTTACATCAGACATGAATATAATTCATTTTTAATTAATATATATTTTTTTCTACTGCCTGAAATATCACATTATACCACAAAATATTTAAACATATTAATAACAGATATTAATTATATTTGAACTTATTTTTAATAATTAATTGGAGGGAGTATTATGAGTGGTCAAATTGATGAAGTTTGTGAAATACTTGAATATATTGCTGATAATAACACTGTACCTCGTAATATCAGAGAGGCTGCAGCGAAGTCTTGTACTTTATTAAAAGATGAGGATCAAGATCAATCTGTAAAGATAAGTACTGTTTTAGGAAAATTAGATGAAATAAGTAACGATCCAAACATTCCGGTTCATGCAAGAACATTAATTTGGGAAGTTTTATCTAAATTAGAATCTATCTAGATTCATTTTTCCTTTTTTTATTATTATTTTGAAACTGCAATCGAAATTGTAACGCCATCATATGATGTTTTTTTATATATTAACTTTGAGTCAAAACCGGCTGTAATCAATGCAGAAGGTTCACAAACACCGTAAATACCAAATTTCGAATATACAAATTCTGATTTTTCAATATCTTTTGATTTAAATAGCTTTAATTTGTCCATTTCAACAAAATTAACAGGTATATTTAATTTATCTGAAAGTTCTAAAATACCATGTTCGTCATTTTTTATTTCAGCAGAAGATAACATGTTTATTCTTGATTTATCAATGTTTAAATCGCCAATTGAACTGATTAAACCTTCATAGATTTCACTGCATTTTTTTCCACGTCGACAACCTATTCCAACAACAAGCTTTTTTTCTTTTAAAATAATTTCATGATTGTCTAATGCAATACATATTTCATCTTCATTCACCTCAGGGGAATAAAAAAAAGAGACATGCATTTCAAGTGTATTATTGTTTAAATATTCAAAGAGATAATCAAAATTTTTATTTGGATTTAATGTAAATGTAATTTGCTTTTCATCAAGAATAGCCTTATTAAAAAATAAAATCTCTTTGGTATTATTAATTGATAAATATAAATCTCTGGCTAAAACATCTATTCCTAATTTACTGTTAACATCAGTAGATGTGGTAATAACAGGTGCTGCATTAATTAAACCGGCTATTTTTTTGGCAAACTTATTTGCACCACCAATATGCCCTGATAAAGCCGAAATAACAAAATTACCTTTATCATCAATGTTTAAAACAGCAGGATCAGACACTTTTGATTCGACTAACGGGGCGATTGACCTAATTAAAATTCCAGATGCCATTATTGCAATTATCGCATCATATTCATTAAACAGAATCGGAAAATATTTTTTAACGTTTTTATGATATAAATCTGTTTTTATAACTGTTGAATCATTATCTAATTTTTCTTTTATTTTAAAAGCTAATTTTTGACCTTCATTTGAAACAGAAATAATTGCTATTTTCATAATATCACATAAATCAATGTAAATAATACTATAATTGTTATTGTAAATAATGTAATTGACATTTCAGATAAATTAACTGCTTTTGAAATATCCTCTGCTGTAATTTCTCTATTGTTGTCTCCCAGAACATATGTATCTTTTTTTATTAATTGGATATTTAATGCTCCTGCTGTAGATGCCATAGTATAACCTGAATTTGGAGATGGGCATTTTCTGGAGTCTCTCAACATTATACAAAAACTATTTTTTCCATCCAATTTAATTAAATAAGCTGAAATTACAATGAATAATCCTGCAATTCTTGAGGGAATATAATTTAGAATATCATCTATTTTTGCCGGAACAAAACCTATGCATGCCAATTCATCTGTTTTATAACCAACCATTGCATCATGAGTATTGTACAATCTGTAAAATACTGGAATTAATAATAAAAAATACAGTTGAAATTGAACTGGATTGAATAAAATGAATATTGCAAAAACAAAATAATAAAAAACAGGTGCAACATATGAATCAGTTATATTTTCACTTAAACTTTCAATTACAGCAGATACAATAAAACTTTCACTTAATTCAGTTGTGTTTCTGCTGACCAAAAATGAAACTGATTTTCTTGCAATTGTTATATCTTTATTCAAATCATTTTTTACATCAGTTGCAGTTTGCAGAAGCATTTTCAGGGAATATGTTGATGATAATATTAATGAAAATATTATAAATAATATAATAATATTATTTTTACTAATTAGATAAATAATAAATAATAATACACTTGAAATAACACTTGAACAAAATACAAGCATCATACCTGAAATTCTGCTTTTTATGCTTATAAACTTATTTTTGAAAAAATTTATTATTGAACCCATTACCACAACAGGGTGTATCTTAGCTGGAAGTTCACCATAAAAGACATCAATTGCAAGTGAAAACAGAAATGATAATATAATAAATAAAAATAAATTTAATGAAACAATATCATTGGGATTTATTAAAAATATATTACTTACCAAATCATTATATTCAATCATATTTATTATTATATATAAATAAAAAAATAAATAATTTATTATAAATTTTAAATGATGATTGATATGATTAGTGAAGATACTATTAAAAAATGGTTACTTGATGAAGATTTGCTTAAAGAAATGACTTATGATGAAAATGCTGATTTTCACATCATTGCAGAGTTTCCGAAAGAAAACATTATGGATATTATAAAACCGAAACAGAAAGATTGCATAGTTGTTATTTGTGCAACCAATGTTTCACCTGAACACAAAAATTTAATGATTTCAGCAGATCCTGAAGTAAACAGTGAGTTTATTTCTGAAGTGAATTTCGGTTTGAATAATTTTTTAGTTGATTATGAGCTTCAAATTAATAATAACATATTGCATCAGTTCATTATTACAGATCAAATTTTTGAAGACGGTTTAACAAAAGATATGTTTATCAGAACATTAAAAAGAGTATTCAAGTCAAAATTGCATTGTATCTGGTTAATTGACAAAAAATTTGGCAGCATTATTCCTCATCCTAATTATTCTAATGAAAATGACATGTTCATTTAGAGAGGGAGAGGTGCATTTCAAGTATAACATTTCCGAAGGTATATTAAGAATGAAGAGGTGTATTTCAACTGTAACATTTGAAATTTATCTCATTTTATTTTCCTCTTAATTTTTTGTTTTTTATGCTCTTTTTCACTAATTTTTGTTTTTTAATCTTTGTTTTAATTTTTTAATATTTTTACACTTGAAATGCATGTCTTCAATTTTGTTTTTTGAATAAAATGTTTACACTTGAAACACATGTCTCTCTCTTAATTTAAAACCGTGATAATTTTTTTTAAAATTTTCTTTTTAGAGCTTATATCCAATGTATTTTCACTGTTTTTGATAGAAATTTACACTTGAAATTGTTATCTTATATTTGAAATGGTATAATTTCATATTTAAATTTTAATTTGATTCAAGCCAATATTTTTCAAATTAATAATATTTGAATAATTATTATAGAATAATAGTAATTTTTATTTTGATTCATATAATTTAAAAGAATTTAATCGATTTATTTTTTTACATTTTTATCAATTTTCATACATTTTTGTAAAATTGTAATAAAAAACTTTATTTATAATATATTTTAAATTAATAACACTGGAAATTATACTTTATTTTTTTTATAAATTTTAAGGTGGATATATGACAAATATTTTTGAAGAATTGGAAAAAAACGACTCAATGAGTCATTCTATATTTAAGGATAAAGTTCCTCTAGATCATAGATGGCTGCCTGATAAGTTAGTTCACAGAGAAGAACAGATTAGACAAATAGCAAAAAATTGGATTGATGTTTTAAATGGTGTAACACCATCTAACGTTACATTATATGGTAAAACCGGAACAGGTAAAACTGCAACATCAAAATTCGCTCGTGAGCAATTGATGGATATTGCCCATAAGAAAAATGTTTTTGTCAGAGTCGAGTATATCAGATGCACTGATTATACAACCGAGTATCAGGTAATTGCCCAGTTATGTAATGAGCTTGGTCGTAATGTTCCAAATCGTGGTTGGACTAAAGGAGAAGTTGTAAACACATTTAGAGATATTTTTAAAACTAACGCATTTGGTAAAAAGATGCATTTAATTGTTATCTTGGACGAAATTGATATTTTGCTTGATAAGGATGGAGATGGAATTTTATATACTCTTACAAGAACTGACGGTGTTTCAGTATTGTGTATTAGTAATTATCTTGATTTTAAAAATTTAATTAAATCCAGAGTTACTAGTAGTTTTAAAGATAAGGAAATCGTATTTCCCCCTTATGGTGCTGATCAGTTATCTGACATTTTAAATGAGAGAGCAAAATTATCTTTTAATGATGATGTTTTAGATGGTGATGTTATTCCTTTATGTTCAGCAATGGCGGCTAAAGAAGAAGGTGATGCAAGATATGCTCTTGATTTACTTAAGAATGCCGGCGAATTAGCTTTCGATGAGGATTCAAAGAAAGTTACAAGTGAACATGTTAAAAAAGCAAAAGATGAAATAGAACACAATAAAGTCATTGAAATTATATCCACTTTACCTCTTCAACAACAAAGGGTTTTAGAATCTATTTTAAATTTAACAAAACAAAATGAGGAAATTACTTCAGGTAAACTCTACGAAGCTTACACCGATTTATATAAAAAAGATGCTGTTACCTATAGAAGAATATTTGACTTTATTAATGAGCTTGAATTATTGGGAATTATTTCAACAAACACTATTTCACGTGGACGTGGAAAAGGAAGAACCAACATTATTAAGCTTCAATGCGATGAAACATTACTTGAAACAACCCTCTTTTCTATTTAGGGTTGTTTTTTATCAATGTCTTTAAAATAGCCATTCTCACAGGAACGGCATTTTCTGCTTGTGTAAAGTATTTATTGTATTTTGTGTTATCCACATCAGTATCTATCTCATCTATTCTTGGTAGCGGATGCATAACAATTAAATCTTTGCCTTCCAGCATTTTTCTATTAATGATATATGCACCTTTTATTTTTAAGTAATCATTAATGTCACCAAAACGTTCTTTTTGTATTCTAGTTACATATAAAACATTTATATCATCAATTATTTTTTCAATTGAATCTACTTTTTCATATTTGACGTTGGTTTTATCCAAATCATGAAGAACTTCCTGAGGCATTTCAAGCTCAGGTGGTGATACTAAGTATATTTTAACATTATTGAATAGTCCCAAGGCGTAAGCTAGTGAATGGACTGTACGGCCGAATTTCAAATCCCCAATTAAGGCAATTTTCAAATCATCAATAAAACCTATTTCATTTTTAATTGTGTATAAATCAAGCAATGTTTGAGTAGGGTGTTGTCCTGCACCGTCACCTGCATTAATTACAGGTACCTCCACAATATCTGAAATGAATTTAGATACTCCTTCAAGTTCATGTCTGATAACCAATGCGTCGCTGTAGCCTTCAATCATTTTAGCAGTATCGGCAATACTTTCTCCTTTAGACACAGAACTGGATTTACTATTTTCAAATCCGATACATTCTCCATTCAAACGTTTCATTGAAGTTTCAAAAGACATTCTAGTTCTTGTTGAAGGTTCAAAAAACATTAATCCTAGAATTTTTCCTTTAAGTTCTTCAGAAGTTTCTTTAGATTTTGCAATATTTTCTAATTTTGATGCTTCATTTAGAATATATTCAATATCCTCTCTCTCAAAATCTTTTACTGAAATTATGTTTTTTAATCTGAAAATTTTAATCAACCCTTTTTCAATCAAATTGTTTATGCAATCGCTAGTTTTATTGATATAGCCAAATATTTAAACTTGAAAATTTTTCCAATTTTTTCATGATTAAGTCCGCATCAGGCTTAACCCATATCCTTTGAGTAATGTATGATGAATTTACAATATTTTGGATAAATATATGATTTAATATATTTTATAAATATTTTCCATTGATAGCTATTTCAACTGTTCCTCTAAAAGTTTTGTGTATTTCGATTTATATAATTCTTTCAATAGGTACAACAAGAATATCTTTAGCACCTGCATTTCTTAAGTCATTTACAAGTTCAAACACTTCTTTTTCATCAATAACCGCTTGAACAGCAACAGTTTTTTCATTAGACAATACTTCTGATATTGTCAAACCACCCATTGACGGCATTACTTCCTTGACTTTATCTAAGTCATCATTTTTTACATTCATCATGATTAATTTTTTCCTATCAGCATCAAGAACTCCTTTTATGCTTGTGCTGACAGCTTCAATCAGATTTTTTTTATTTTTCAGACTGTCCTTGTTTGCAATCAGTTCGATAGTACTGTTTAGAATATTGTCTATGATTTTTAAATGGTTCATTTTTAAAGTTGTTCCAGTACTTGTCAGGTCGGTTATCAAATCAGCAATTCCTATAAATGGTGCTGCTTCTGTTGATCCGCTCAGTTTAACGATCTTTAAGTTTAGGCCTTTTTCATCCAGGTATTTTTTAGTTAGCACCGGAAACTCAGTTGCCACTTTCATGCCGTTTGTGATATCATCAACAGAGTTTATGTTTGACTCTTCAGGAGCTGCAAGAACCAGTTTTGTTTGTCCAAATTTCAAATCAAGTAGTTTAACAACTTCCGCTTCATTTTCTTTTATTAAATCAAGACCTGTTATTCCTATATCTGCAACGCCATCGTTGACAAATTCAGGTATGTCTGATGCTCTTGCAAACATGACTTCTATATTTTCGTTAAAAGTTTTAGAAATAAGCTTTCTGTTATTTTTATCAACTAACCCCAAACCTGCTTTTTCTAACATGTTTATGGAAGGTTCACTTATTCTTCCCTTGGAAGGTATAGCAATTTTAATTTTCATCATATCTTCTCAAATTTTTTTCTTATATTATGTTTTATAATTGTTTTATAAAAAAGTTTTTTTTAAGGATAAATATTTTTAATTATTATTTTCTTATTTATTTAAAGCAAGACTTCTTATTTTTAAATAATAATCAAGTAAATACAAAATATTTAAATATTAAGTTATCTTAAATTGTAATTTAACTTATGATTTTGTTTGTATTGTCATAAGTTTTTATAAACAATAGAGTGAGGTGAAAAGTATGTCTGAAATTCCAAAAGCTCCTGTTGCAAGAATCATTAAAGAATCTGGTGCAGAAAGAGTTAGTGAAGATGCAAAAGTTGCATTAGCTGAATACTTAGACGAAGTTGCTCGTGATGTAGCTAAAGAAGCTAATAATGTTGCTAAAATCGCTAAACGTAAAACTGTAAAAGCAGAGGATATTAAATTAGCTATTAAAAACTTATAAATAGTTTTTAATCTTTCTTTTTTTTATTTTTAGGTGTTATTTATGAAAGAAAATTCAATTCTTATTAAAAATGCATTAATTTTAAGTCCAAATACAAATTTTGAAGGTAAACAGTCTCTTTTAATTAAAGATAATCTTATTGCTGAAATTTCACAGGAAATTGAACAAGACAATGCAGATAAAATTATTGATGCAGAGGGTAAGATTTTACTTCCGGGATTTATCAATACTCATACTCATTTATCTATGACTTTATTTAGGGGATTAGCTGATGACTTAAGTTTGGATAGCTGGCTAAACGATCATATATGGCCAATGGAAGCTAATTTAAATGGTGATTACTGTTATATTGGTGCTCTTTTAGGTGCCGTTGAACTTATTAAATCAGGAACAACCACATTTTCTGACATGTATTTTTATATGGAGGATGTTGCCCGTGCAGTTGATGAAGCCGGAATTAGGGCAGTTTTATCCTATGGTATGATTGATTTTGGCGATGAGGAAAAGAGAAAAAACGAAATCAGTGAAAACTTAACTTTATTTGATTCATGTGATGGAATGGCTGATGGTAGAATCAAAGTGTTTTTAGGACCACATTCCCCTTATACCGCTTCTGAAGAGCTATTAATCAAAGTACGCGAATTGGCCGATAAGCATAATATGGGAATTCATATCCATGTTTCTGAAACTCAAAAAGAGATAGATGATGTTTCAGCCGATAAAGGTTTAAGGCCATTTGAATATTTGGATAAAATCGGATTTTTAGGTCCTGATGTTGTTGCTGCTCACAGTGTATGGCTAAGTGATGAAGAAATTGAAATCATTAAGAAAAACAATGTAAAGATTTCACACAATCCCTGCAGTAACATGAAATTGGCTTCTGGTATTTGTCCTGTTTCTAAATTAATTGAAAATGATATCTGTGTTTCTATTGGAACTGATGGTGCTTCTTCCAATAATAATTTGGACTTAATAGAAGAGTTAAAAACAGCTTCTTTACTTCAAAAAGTATCCACATTAGATCCTAAAGTTCTAAATTCAGATGAAGCATTGGCTATGGGAACAATTAAAGGTGCAGAGAGTTTGGGTCTTGATTTTGAAATTGGCTCTATTGAAGTAGGTAAAAAAGCAGATATTATTTTAATCGATACTAATTCGGCCAATATGGTTCCGGATAGTTCTTCTTTAAGTTCTAATGTAATTTATTCTGCAAACGGTTCAAATGTAGATACTACTATTTGTGATGGTAAAATATTAATGGAGAATAAAAAATTAACTATTTTGGATGAAGAGGAAATCTATAAAAAAGCTAGACAAGCTATAAAAGAATTAAAAGAAGCTATCTAGCTTCAAATTCTATTTTATTTTTATTGAATATTATGCTCTTTTTCCACTCGTCCTTACTTTCAGGATAGTCTGATCTAAAGTGAGCTCCTCTACTTTCTCTACGTAAAATAGCTGACTTTACAACTAAAATACATACTTCGACCATATTAATTACTTCAAGAGCAGCAACTAAATCATCATTGTATTGTTTTTTATCATTAACGTCTAAGTTATTTAATTCATCCTGCATTTCCTGAAGAATTTTTAAGGCTTCATTTAAGGATTTTTCATCTCTTACAATAGCCACTTTTTCCCACATTAATTTTTTAATGTTCTCTTTAAATTTATTTGGTTTGATAGTTCCTTTTTTAATTAAACTTTCAATTCTTAAGGCTTCTTTTTCAACTTGTTTTTCATTTGATTTTAATTCTGTTCTGCCACAGCATTCGCTTGCACTTTCACCGGCTATTTTTCCGAAAACCTGTGTGTCGGCAAGTGCATTTCCACCTAAACGGTTTGCACCATGAACACCTCCACAGACTTCACCAGCACCAAATAAATTTTTCAATGAAGTGGAAGCATCAGTATTGATTTTTAAACCACCCATAAAGTGGTGTGCAGTAGGTGCAACCTCAATCGGTTCATTTTTAATATCTGCTCCCACGTTTTCAAATTGAAGAACCATTGTTTCCAGCTTTTCATCAATATAATCGTCATCTAAGTGTGAAATATCAAGGTAAACTCCATTGTTTTCAGTTCCCCGGCCTTCAATAATCTCCTGATAAATAGAACGGGCAACAACATCACGGGTAGCTAATTCCATTTTTTCAGGTGCATATTTGCTCATGAACCTTTCTCCGTCTTTATTTATGAGCTTTCCTCCTTCAGCCCTTACAGCTTCAGTTACAAGGACTCCTTTTTTAGATTCTGGAGTTACCATACCGGTTGGGTGGAACTGGATTTGCTCCATATCTATTAAATTAGCTCCGGCTCTATAAGCTATTGCAAAACCATCTCCATTTTTTTGGAAGGTATTTGATGTTACAGGGTATAGTTGTCCAGCCCCTCCGCTAGCTAATATTACTGCTTTGGCTTTAAAATAAATTAAACTGGAATCTTTTAAATCAAGACCGGTTGCACCGATAACCTGATTTTCATCGGTTACAAGTGATGTAATCATAACTTCTTCGATGCATTCAATATCTCTTTTAATGATTTCTTCTTTAAGGGCATTTAATAATTCAGCACCAGTCCTATCTCCTTGATAGCAGGTTCTTCTGTATGTCTGTCCTCCAAATGGTCTTTGGTCTATTTCTCCTGATTCCTGACGGTCGAATAAAGCACCATAATTCTCTAAATCTATTAATCTTTTTGGTGATTCATTGATGAGAATGTCTACAAGCCTTTTGTCATTAAGGAAACTTCCGCCTTTAAGTGTATCTTTAATATGGGCTTCAATAGAGTCATCCTTATCTACAGTTTTAAATACTGCATTATATCCACCTTCTGCCATTCCAGTACATCCTGATCTAAATGAAAGGCCTTTAGAGACAATTATCGAATTCAATCCATTGTTGTCAACTTCAATTGCAGCTCTTGAGCCTGCTCCACCAGATCCAATAATTAATACATCTGTTGAGATAGTTTTTATTTCCATTATATTACCCTGTAAAATTCATTATTACTTTATATTTATTTTTCAATTGTTAAATAAATTTCTTCAAAAATCTTTATTAATTAAAATGTATTAAGATATAGTATTGATTAAAAATATTATTATAGATTCAAGTTCTAACTAATTTAGAGGCTATTTCATGAAAATTGATGGGGAAGTTACAACCGGTTTGGGAAAGGCAGCGTATTTTTTATCACAGGAATTTTACACTAAGGAATTTAAAAGTAATTTGGGCTTTATTCCATATCCCGGAACCTTAAATGTAATTGTTAGTGAAGAATATTTGGAAGAAATTAATGGGATTAAAAACAGTTGTCAGAATTTGATTAAACCTGATGAAGGATTTGGTGCTGTTAAGTACATTAAAGCCAAATTGAATGATGATATTCACGGAGCAATTGTATTTCCAGCTAAAACCACTCATGAAGAAAATTATTTAGAATTTATTTCGAAAAATAAATTGCGAGATGAATTATCCCTAAAAGATGGGGATATTGTGTCTCTTGAATTTTAAACATTAAATAGTAAAGTTTTTTATATATCATCGATATATCTATTAATCACGTTCTCAGGGCGGAGTGGAATTCTCCACCGGTGGTGATTTTTTATTAAAATAAGTCCACGAGCACAAATGTGTTGATTTGGTGAAAGTCCAAAACCGACGGTGATAGTCCGGATGGAAGAGAAGTAATAATTTAATTAGTTATTTTTAGCCCTGGTTCTAGTATTATAAGGAGATATTACTATGAATCAAGAAAATAAATTAGATGCAGCTTTAGAAGCTATTAGAAATGGTGAATTCGTACTAGTTTTTGATGATGACGATAGGGAAGGGGAAGTTGACATGATTATCGCTTCTGAATTTGTAACTCCTGAATCTGTTGCAACAATGAGATATAATGCAGGCGGTTTAATCTGTAATTGTATCCATTCTGATTTTTGTGATGAAATCAAGTTGCCTTTCATGGTAGACATTATGCAAGCGGCCTGTGAGAAATATCCTGATTTGGCTAAACTTGCACCAAATGATATTCCCTATGATGAAAGGTCTTCATTTTCCATTTGGGTAAATCATAGAAAATCATTCACCGGCATTACCGACCATGATAGGGCAATGACCATTAGTGAATTGGCTTTAATGATGAAAGAAGAAAGATTCGATGAATTCGGATCAACATTCAGATCCCCAGGTCATGTCTGTCTTTTAAGAGGAGCAGAAGGACTTGTTAAAAATAGAAGAGGACATACCGAAATAGGTCTTGCTTTATGTGAGATGGCAGGTGTTACTCCTGTTTGTGTAGTTTGTGAAATGATGGATGGCGAAACTGGACAGGCCACATCTGTTGCTGATGCCCGCAAATATGCAGAGGAAAATGGTTTAGTTTTACTTAAAGGTGAAGATATCATTAATAAGTATTTAGAAGAATAAGCTAATTTTCATTAGCTTTTTCTGCTATATAATTTGCTATAAATTGGGTTATCTGCCTTATTTTATATGAATTATATATTTCAAAAGCAACGTACTTTCCATCTTTCAATTCTATTTTTAAGGAGTTTTTGATTTCTTTTGACTGACTTATTGAGGATATTAAATTCCATCTGATTCTCAATGTTTTGTTTTTCAGTGCTTTTTCAATGTGAATTCCGTCATCGAGAATCTTGACGATTTTTATTAAACGTCGGTTTTTATCAGAATTTATTTGAATATTCCCGGATTCATCAAAAACATAATCAGGAATAAGACAAGTCGATTTCCATCCGCGATTTATTTTTTTTAAGACGTCGGCCTTATCCTTTTTAGTAAGTTTCACTCCTGTCTGCGGACTTAAACTAAGAGCCATTAAATCACTTTATTTCTGATTTCATCAAATCCATATATTTTTTCAAATTCTACTTCACGGGCCATATTTATTATTTCATCAATGTTTAAATTATTTTCAACCAGTTCCATTGCATGGCTTGTAAACAGGTCGTATCTTATTTCGACTTCAGGGATAAATCCTCTCATATCGGCGGATTTCAATTTTGGCAATTTTAACACTTTGCCGACATTGGTATTGTTTTTAATATAAGGAACTACTTCATTGAAAATATCTTCATTGTATACTTTGTTAAGCAGTATTGCCTCTACCGGAATTCCAAGCTTTTCAAGCATATTGGAATGTGAAACTAAGTCAATTGCTGCAGATTCTATTCCTCCTTTATTAACACCGGATGCCAGTATCATTGGGATTTTTGACGACATTGCGATTTCAGCAGCTGAAAACGGCACTTTCTCATTTAAAAGACCGGTAAATACACTCATTACTCCTTCAATCAATACAATATCATAGTCTGAGGAATTAAGTTTGGAAATTGCAGATTCAATATCCATCCACCCTAAATGGCCAATTTTTATTGAGGCAAAGTCTTCCATTTTACCTTTTGTCAAGTATAATCCAGGTATAATATCACGTACATCAGGACCTACTTTAAGCAACGCTATTTTATAGCCTCTTTTTCTTAAGGCTCCTGCAAGACCTGTTAGTATGAATGTTTTACCCGAATCTGATCCGTTACTTCCTATCATTAAATATTTAGGTTTTTTAGCTTTTGTTTTTAATTCGGGAACTTTAATGTTGGTGTTTATTCCGACTTCACTATTCAGGAATCTTTTAACTTCGATATTTCTATTGTATATTTCATCAATATCTTTAGCATCTATTTGTTCTAATAGATTTTTTACAAGAACCGGATTTTCATCTAACAGGCCATGAATCATTGTACCAATAACATTACCGTCATCGTTACATGCTCCTGAAAAGATATTATATTCGCCCTTTTCGTTTGCATCTCCGTAATTCATTCTCTGAACTTTAGAATAAAACAATGGTTTAGCATCTCCTTCGACTTTTCCGTAAGTATGTGTATGGAATCCGTCGATGTCTTCTTTTTGGTCTTTGACTAAAAATGAGTTGTTAAATACTTTTGCCTTAACACGGTCACTTGTAATTAACGGTGAAAAATTAACGTCAATTATGCCAAGGCCCTCTTTTAGAATAGGCACCGGAGATTTTCTGCCGATATCTATTTGATTTGATAATAATTGAAATCCTGCACAGATTCCGATAACTGGTTTTCCATCACGGGCCATCTTTTTAATTTCGCTATTTAAGTCCATGCTGATGTCATTAGATTCGATTAATGTTCCGCCGGGAATAATTAATGCATCTAGCTTTTCACTAGCTTTAAATCCATCGATAAGACCATTTTCTCTAACAATATCTGTCGGCAGATTTCCAAAATCTTCAAATCCCGGAACGGCTCCACTGACATAGGCAAGTCCAATTCTTGTCATAAAAATACCTCTTGATATTCTATTGTTTTTTATAAATAATAAATATTAAAGAGATGTATTTCAAGTGTAAAAAAAGTTATGAAAAAAAGAGGTTATTGAGTGTTTTCAAATACACTCATAGCTTTAATAATTTTTAAATCATCCAATGGTTTTGCCTGTAGTTGCAATCCTACTGGAATGCCTTCCACTTTACCGGCAGGTATGCTTGCTGCCGGAATACCTGCTAAATTAGCTATTACAGTTAAAACATCATAAGCATACATTTCCATTGGTTCTAACTCAGTACCAATTTCATGAGGAAGTTTAGGCACGGTTGGTCCAACAATCAAATCTACATTTTCAAGCATTGAAGTAATTTCAGACCTGATTACTGATCTTGCCTTTAAAGCTTGTTTGTAGTATTTGCCGCTAAATTCAGCTTCTGCAATGTGGGAACCTATTTTTATTCTTCTAAGCACTTCCTCTCCACATACATCTTCAATTTTAGAACCGTATTTTCTTCCATCGTATTTTCTTGTTGCAGAGAAGAATTCAACATAGTTGATTAAGTAATATGTCGGCAGGCATAAGTCAATGTAGTCAAAACTTACTTCAACAAGCTCTGCGCCAGCATCAACTAATTTATTAATAGCCTGATTGATGGTTTTGTTAATTTCATCATCGGTTACATCAATGAATTCTTTACACACGGCTATTTTCATTCCTTCCAAACTGGTATCTTCCAATACGCTTGTGAAATCTGGTTTTTCCCAGTTTAAGGTTGTGCACTCGGTTTTGTCATATTCTGCAATAGTATTTAATGCAAGAGCAATACCGCTCACGTCATCTGAAAGCGGTCCGATTTGGTCTAAACTCATAGATAAATCAAGCAAACCTTGTCTTGAAACGGCACCGTATGTTGGTTTGAATCCTAAAACACCACAATGTGAAGCAGGATTTCTGATAGACCCGCCGGTATCTGATCCAAGTGTAATATCACACATTTTTGCTGCAATTGCCGCTGCGCTTCCTCCAGATGAACCTCCAGGTATTCTTCCCATTGCGGCAGGGTTTTGTGTTGGTCCGTAGTATGAAGTTTCAGTTGAACTTCCTGCTGCAAATTCATCCATATTCAAAATACCGATGATTATTCCGTCTTCATCCAAAATATCATCAACAACAGTTGCATTGTAGCTTCCAATATAATCTTCTAAAGTTTTTGAAGCTGCAGAAATAGTTAAGTCTTCAACATTAATGTTTGCCTTTATACCAAATACCAGTCCAGCTAAAGCACCAACATCGCTTCCGTCAGCAATTTTTTTATCAATAGCTTCGGCCTGTTTTAATGCATTTTCATAGTTTAATTCAATAAATGCATTAATGTTTTCGTTATTTTCATCAATAACTTTAATGAAGCTTTCAACATTTTCTTTAGCTGTCATTTCTCCATTTTTAATGGAGTTTAACTTCTCAATAACCTTCATTAAAACACCTAAATAATCGTAATTTGTAATATTATTATTTTATTTTTTAAGGTTTATAAAGTTGTTTTTTTTAAATCATTCGGCACTTTCAAAAACTGTGTGATTTGAATTTTCTCTAATTTTTGCGTCACGAAATTTTTTAGTTCTATTTTTTCTTATTTTTTAATTTAAAAGCAGTAAAATTAATATATCAATATCAAAACAAAAGCCCAATATTGATGCATAGAAATAAAAGAATATAAACTTTCCAATTTTGTACCTGAGTTTTCTGAATTCCGTCAATCTGATGATTTTTATCGTTTTAGGCGAAAATATTGAGGATAACTAATTAAATTAGAGAAATGGGTAAAATTCCTTTTAAATATATGCTGTTTGTCTTCTTGTATCTAATCGTGCTGTTAAAATGGAACTTATGAATGTAAACTTATTTTAAGAATTGTAGAACAAATTTGTACTATTTAAAAATGTAAATGTAAAAATGTGGTTATGTCCTCTATACAGATTTAAAAATCTGTTGTTTACTTATATTCCAATATTGCATTGACTGTTATTGGTTGTATTGAGAATTTATATCAAATTTATGGGGATGGACCATATAAAATATGATTTGACTTAAAACTAGAATATAATGTTGAAATCTCACATAAAAGCATAGAAAGTTTTTGAAAGTCCCATTTTTAAATACTTTTAAATATTTTTTTTAACTATTATTAATTATGAAAAAAGCCATTGTATTTGATAACTCAGGAACTTTAATCCAACGATTCAGAGTTATTAAAGATGTGATTAATGATGAGATATTTACAGACATCAACTCTCTTGATTTAATTGACTCAGCTGATGCATTGACTTTAGTTGTTCTTCAGTATAACACTAATAAGCTTTTAAATCTGGATCCAGATACCTTAATTTCAGATGTTATTAAAAATTGTGAAATTGATTTTGATATAAGTTATTCTACAAAACAGTTTTCAAAGGCTGAAGTTAAAGATATCCTTTTTGCAGATAATTCAACTAAGGTTTCAGACATTACCGACGGTTTTGACATTTTAAGAGAAAAAATTCCCCATATGGAATTATGCAATGGATCTGCGCTGATTGTTGATATGAATTCGGGTGTTGTTGCATACACCATCACATCTGCAGGTAAATTTTTCCCTAAAGTCTTTGAAACAATTGAAATCTTAAAATCTCGTGGTATTGAAATATATATTGCTTCCGGAGATAGAAAAGGTGCCATTAATAGATTAGCCTGCATGCTTGATGTTCCCCTTGACAATGCTTACGGCACTGTTTCAACCAGAGGTAAATGTGAACTGGTTTCTATTCTTCAGGATGGGGGTTATAAAGTAATGATGGTCGGTGACGGGCTTAATGATATACTTGCATTTAACAGAGCTGATATCAGTGTGTTGACCATCGAGCAGCAGGAAGAGGTATCTCCTAAAATGATGGATAAAACAGACTACATTATTCGGGATATTTTTGAAGTTACGAACATTGACTTTTAGTTTATTTTTTTATAAGTTTTAACTTATAAGTTATTATTTATAACTTTTAATAAAATAAAATGTTATAAGTTATCAATGACTTCTTTGCTTTTTAATATATTGTCAAAGTTGTTTAGCTCAATAATGGCTGTGTCAATCTTTTTTAGTAAATTCAAATCAAGCGTACCTTCACCTAAGGTAATGTGCTGATCTTTTTCACCGTCATTATCATTTAAATGACAATAACTAATATTTTTTAAATCCAGCATCTCTTTTAAGTTTCCGCATGTATTTCCATGACCGGTATCAATCGTTAGACAACAGCCTGTTTCATTCTGAATCATTTCAAGCTCTTCAACTTTATTTGCTAAAAATTTAGCCCTGACAGGCATATTTTCAACAGACACCTCAACATTTGTGTTGTCGATAATTTCTCCAACACTTTCAATTGCAATTTCAAGTGCTGCTTTTCTGATACGCGGTTCGTTACGTCCGATTATTCCGGGATGAACCGTAATTGTTTTTGCATTAATACTTTCTGCATACTGTCCGCATTGAATCATTTGCTTTACGCTTTCAGCTCTTATTCCTCTGTTAAGACTTGCAATATTAATGTCTACAGTTGCGGCATGAATTCTTATATCCAGGCCACAGTTTTTGTATTCCATATTATTTTTTCCAAAAAACGGACCTTCTCCAAGAATTTCTATTATTTCAAAGCCGTGCTCTTTTGCCAGATTTATTATTTTATTATTGTCTTCCATGAACAATGCCAGTGTTGTAAAACCCAATTTCATATTTTTTATATTTGTATTTTGTTTATATTATACCTTTTAACTTAAAATTCAATTTTTAAAATATTTTTATTAAAATGAAAAATTTATTAATATTCAATTTTAAATCAATTAATTACTAGGGAAGTATTCTCATGACTTTAAAAAATATGGAAACTTTAAAAAAAGAAGATATGAATCTTGCTGATAAAATTTATATTTTTGATACCACCTTAAGAGATGGTGAACAAACACCAGGGGTTGCCCTAACAGTTGATGAAAAAATTCAAATTGCCCAAAAACTCAACAACCTTGGCGTCGACAAGATTGAAGTCGGATTTCCCGCATCATCACCTGGAGAGGTTAATGCAGCAAGAAAAATTAAGGCCAGAGATCTGGATTCTACACTTGTGGGTTTGGCACGCTGTTTAGTAAGTGATATTGATGCTGTTATCGATGCGGATTTAGATTATGTTCATTCTTTCATTGGTACTTCCCCTTTGCATCGTGATTATAAACTTAAAATGTCTAAAGATGAAATTGTCCAAAAAGCCGTCAATATTGTTGAATATGCTAAAGACCATGGCCTAACCGTTGAATTTTCAGCAGAAGATGCAACCAGAACCGAAAGGGATTTCTTGTTTGAAATCTTTAATGAAGTTGTCGGTGCGGGTGCTGATTTTTTGGATATTCCGGATACTGTCGGTGTTTTAACACCTATTGTCACTCATGAATTGATTACAGACCTTAAAAACAATTTCAAAACTCCTCTAAGTGTACATTTCCACAACGATTTCGGACTGGCCACTGCCAATACACTAACAGCCATTGAATGTGGCGCCAATCAGGCTCACGTCACTGTCAACGGTGTCGGTGAGCGTACAGGCAACTGTTCATTAGAGGAACTCGTCATGTCTCTTAAAGTTGCTTATGGTATTGATTTAGGTTTAGATACTGCCAGATTTTACAGTTTATCTACTTTGGTTAGCCGTTTAACCGGTATTAAAATGCCTATTAATAAGCCGATTGTTGGTGCCAATGCATTTGCTCATGAATCAGGTATCCACGTTCATGGAATTTTAAATAATGCTTCTACTTATGAACCTATGTCTCCTGAAATGGTGGGCCATTCAAGACGCATTGTTTTAGGTAAACACACAGGAGTTAATGCTTTAAAATCAAAGTTAAAGGATTATCACATTGATTTAAATGAAAACCAATTCCGTAAGGTTTTTGATGAAATCAAATCTTTAGGTGACAGCGGAAAATGTGTTACTGATGATGATTTAATAGCTATTGCCATTACTGAACTCTCTTCTGCACGTGAAACTCCTATTGTTATTAAAGGTTTAAGCATTTCTATGGGGGCTAACGTTTCTCCAACTGCAACTGTTAAATTGGAAATTGATGGTGTTGAAAAAGAAACTGCTAGTACTGGTGTGGGACCTGTCGATGCAGCTTTAAATGCGGTTAGGGAGTTGATTCAGGATACTTTGGATATTGAATTGGAAGAGTATAATTTAGAAGCTATTACAGGTGGTACAGATGCATTGGCAGAAGTATTTGTTATAAGTTCTGATTCAAACGGCAACCGATCTACCGGACGCTCAACTAATCAGGATATAGTAATGGCAAGTATACTGGCTGTATTGGATTCAATAAACAAATTATTATTGATTAAACGGTCAATCTAACTTTTTTTTATTTTTAATTAGAATCATACCTGAGAATGTCTTGGAGCCGTCTATTATTCTTAAAAACGACTTGCTAAACTCTGCTTAAAATTTTTTTAATACATTCTTCTCAAATAGGTATTTAGAAAGCAATATATTTGAAGTGCCTTTTCCGTGTGCCTCAATATTTCCTTTTCTTATTGCTTTTAATACACTGTCAATGTCCTTTTCACAACTGACCAGACTATAACAATCTCCAACAAATTTCCAGTAATGGGCATCGCTTGCACCTAATGAAGGTATATTTTCCTTTTGTGATAATTTTTTCGCTTTTCTATTTGAATGCCCTATTATGAATCTTGCATTTTTAGTTTCAATCCCATCAATTTTTAAATCTTTATAATCACATTCACATAAAAGTCCGTGTCTGTAAAAACAGTACGGATGGGGGATAATTGCAATGCCTGCCATTTCATGAATTTTGTCTATTGTTTCTTCAGGTGATAAGTTCTTAGGTATAATTTCCTCACACCCAAATCCAAGTATATGGCCATGTGTCGAAGAAATTTCTATAGAAGGAATGGCCAGTATATCTGTACTCCTTGTTTTACTTAATATTTCACTTGTTCCATCTACAGTATTATGATCACTAATGGCTATTATATCTATATTTTCCTTTTTTGCGATTTTTATAATATCTTCCAGTTTTGAATTAGAATCATGTGAGTATTTACTATGAATATGAGAATCCATTTTAAGCATATTATCTTTCCAGTATTGTTTTTATTAAACCTACGGTTCCAGTCATCATTACATCCCCGCCGGGAGCGGCATGATGCCAGTCTAGATTTGTTTTTTCAATTAACTCTCTTTTCGGACCGCTGACTATTACCTTTTCAATTTCATTTATAGGATTTAAAACATGTGCGCCGTGACCATGGTCATCATATACCTCTTTATTTGTTATTGTTCCTTCAGCAAGTCTTTTAATGTACCTTTCAAGGGATTCGCTTGTTAAACTGGAAGTGTGATGTTCAAACACTCCCTGAATTTTTCCATTTTCGATTGTAGCTGCTGTTGTATGTCCATTTCCTATGTCTATTACAACATAACTTTGCAATTTCTCAGCAACTTCATCAAAACACATTCCTGCAATAGAAGCAAATTTTGTATCCATCATCAATGGAATTTCACTAATTCCCTCATCTTTTACTGTTCTTCTAACAGCATTCATTCTTGTAAAGTATTCAGGCAAATCTTCCATAAATCCGAATTCTAATGGGGAGATTGGCTTATTGATTTTTTCTCTTATCTTTTCAAATCTAAAGTCCCTATCACCCATATTTTCGTTGTAACCGTGGTCCTGAACAGCTATTGCAATTTTATCAAAATCAAATTCTAAATCATATCCTAACAGGAATTCTGACAATTTTGTTATATTTATGTCTCCCATATTGATTATTGTGTATTGTGAATAATCTTTTGTCTCATCAGCTATTTCAATTCCAAATGATTTTACCTGGTCTAAATTATCCCTTATTGTTTTTGCACATAGAGGTTCCATTACTACTTTGTATCCTTTTTCCATATGTTCAAGGATAGTGTTTTTTATTTTTCCTCCTCCCATTATTTCTCCCTTAAAATAAATGTCATTTTCAATCTCTCTGATTTGTTGGGAAATAAACAAATGAGGTGAAGGCAAAACTAGCTTAATTGAATTTTCTAGTTCTTTTTCACTATCATAAATCATCATATCCTGTGTGCCTGTTCCAACGTCTATTGCTAAGATTCTCATGATTTTTTATTGTTCTTTATTATATTAATAATTAAATAGTACACTTTTGTACACCAAAGATTTAAATAATACATTATAGTAATTATTATTATGGATTACAAAATAACTTTAAACTCAAATGAAGTGCCAAAGCAATGGTACAATATTAATGCTGATTTGCCTGTTGAACTTCCAATGCCTAAAAACAGTGAAGGAAAAGATCAGATTTCTTCCCTTAAAAAGGCTTTTAGTAAAGCAGCTTTAGATCAAGAATTTTCCACTGAACGTTTTATTAAAATTCCAAAAGAGGTTAGAAAGCTTTACATGCAGATGGGAAGACCGTCTCCCTTGTTTAGAGCCACTAAACTTGAGGAATTTTTAAATACGCCTGCCAAAATTTATTATAAGCGGGAAGATACTTCTCCAACGGGGTCTCATAAGTTAAATTCTGCTATTCCACAGGCATACTTTGCCAAAAAAGAGGGAATCGAAAGAATTACTACTGAAACCGGTGCCGGCCAATGGGGTACTGCATTATCTCTCGCATGTAATTTACTTGATTTGGACTGTACCGTTTACATGGTTAAAGTTTCTTTTAACCAAAAACCAGACAGACAAAACATTATGAACATTTACAATGGTAACGTTTTTGCTTCTCCAAGTGAAAATACAAAAATCGGCCGTGAAATTTTAGCTAAAAATCCTGACCATCCTGGTTCTTTAGGTGTTGCTATTTCTGAGGCTATGGAAGAAGCTTTAGAAAATGATGAAGTCAAATACAGTTTAGGCAGTGTTCTCAATCACGTAATGTTACATCAAACTGTTATTGGTCAGGAAATCAAAAAACAATTGGATATTGCTGGTGAAGAGCCTGACGTCATGATTGCCTGTGCCGGTGGGGGAAGTAACTTGGCCGGATCTTTATTCCCATTTATTAAAGATAAAATCGACGGAAAATCCGACACCCAATTCATTGCTGTTGAACCAAGTGCATGTCCTACATTAACAAAGGGCAGCTATGAATATGATTTTGGTGATGTAAACGGATTTACTCCAATGCTTAAGATGTTCACTTTAGGTCATGATTTTGTTGCTCCTTCTGTACATGCCGGAGGATTAAGATATCATGGTATGTCACCACAAGTTTCACTTTTAACTAAAGAAGGATATATCGAGCCAAGGTCTGTTCATCAAAGAGATGTCTTTGAAGCAGGTATTACATTTGCACGTAATGAAGGTATTCTACCAGCTCCTGAAACTACACATGCTATTAAAGTAGCTATTGATGAAGCATTGAAATGCAAACAAACCGGCGAAGAAAAAACTATTGTAATGAACTTCTCAGGTCATGGAATGTTGGATATTAAAGGATATAGAAGCTATTTTGACGGTACAATGTCAAATGCCAAATAATCCTTATTTATTTTTTTTTATTTTTTTTATATTATAACTTATAACTTATTACTTATCATTAAATTTTAATTATAAATTATAACTATTAACTAATAACTTATTAATGAAAACAAATAATTTATAAGAGAGAAGTTATAAAATATAACTTATTTGTTAAAAGTGAGTTATGATAAGTTATTTCTTAAAACTTATTTTTTATAACTTAAATGTTTTAACTTAAAACTTAATTCCTATCCCTTAGAAGTTAAAACTGATAAGTTTTTCCCTATAAGTTTTAATAAAAAAGATTTAACTTAATCCTTTTAACTTATACTGGATAACTAGAAGTTATTCTTTAAACCCTTAGAATTTTTAAGTTATAAAATCATAACTGATAACTTAAAATATATTTAGATATAGGAGAATTCTTTAAATGAGTGAAGTAATCGCAGTGATGAATCAAAAAGGAGGTTGTGGTAAGACTACTACAGTTGTAAATACCGCTACTTCTCTTGCTGTAATGGGTAAATCTGTTTTAGTTGTTGACATGGATCCGCAAGCTAATGCTACTACTAGCTTTGGAATAGATAAGACTAAAATTGAAAATACAATATATGATGCTATCATTGGGGATATAAGCGTTAAAAAAGCAACAATTCCTACGTTTATTAAAAATTTATTTATTATCCCAAGCAATATATCCCTTAGTGGTGCAGGTATGGAACTTTCCAGACGTGAAAACTACCATATTGTTTTGCAAGAAACTCTTAAAGATGTTACACCCTTATTTGATTACATTTTCATAGATTTGCCTCCTTCATTAGGTGTTATAACAGTTAATGCATTAGTAGCTTCAGATAGTGTTTTAATACCCATTCAGGCTGAATATTATGCACTTGAAGGAGTGGCTGATTTAATTAATACAATAAAATTAGTTGAAAGAAGACTTAGAAGTCCAACTCCAATTAAAGGGATTCTCCTTACTCTATACGATCAAAGAACCAGACTTAGCAAAGATGTTTATAAGGAACTTAAAACTTACTTTGGTGAAACTAATTTGTTATTTAAAACAATCATTCCAAGAAATATTAGATTAGCAGAAGCTCCTAGTTTTGGTAAACCTTGTTTAATTTACGATCCTGAAAGTACAGGTACTAAAGCTTATTTGAAATTAGCTGATGAAATTATTCAAAGGGATGAAAATGTTGAATTAAATGTGGCTAAAAATAATATCGATAAAAATGGTAAAAGCCAATTCAAAACAGTTAAAAGAGATTTACAAGGAGTTTGGGGGTAAATAATGGCTAGAAAAGGACTTGGAAAAGGATTGGATTCATTAATTCCTGATTTTTATAATGAAGATTTTGACAGTAATTCTACACAATCTCTTGAAGATTTATTAAATGAAAATGAAAATGACGATGTTGAAGTAGTAGATGACGGCGATAATGAAAAAAATATATTTGAAGAAATAGAAGAAGAAAATAATCAAGATGATGCTTCTACTACTAGTCCTGAACAAGAAAATGATGATGTTAAAGAAGAACGTCCGGAGGATGATGAATCCGAAGAAGTCTCAGATGATGAAAGCATACCTTCACAGGAACTTGAACTTCAGGAAAAACATATAGCTGAGGTTAAAAAAATCGTTGATAAAAATCCCCGAATCACTTTATGGTCTTCAAGGTCTTCAGCAGTTTTTAGATATTTAAGAAAAACCGAACCTGAATTCAGCATCTCAAAGGAAGCATCAAGTTTAATTGAAGAAGCGGTTTCTAAAAAGTACCCTGAAATATGGGCATTATTTGAAGATTACTAGCTTTTTTTTATTCTATTATATATGAAATTATACTCAGTATACTTCATTTATAATCTATTGTAAAATAATATTTTATATTGTTTTACTTTTTTTTAAGTTATTTATTTTTAATCAAATTCTTTATTTTATAGAATTATTGGTTCTAAGTCTAATAATCGAATGTTGTTTGAAATTCTCCACTAATTTTAATATAAGGTTCAGCTCTATCCACTATAACACCTAATTTTCTAAGCTGTTCTTTATTGGAGAATGGTATTTTATTTCGAATAGAAATAATTCTTCGTGCCGATTTAACACCTATTCCAGGAACTCTTATTAATTCCACAAGTGGTGCACTGTTAATTTCTACAGGAAATATATTCATGTTTTTTGCAGCTAAAATCTTTGGATCCTGGGTAAGTGATAGCTTATCATTTTCATCAAAAACTAGCTCTTTAACTTTATAATTGTACTCATTAAGTAAGCTATCGGCATTATATAACTTTGCAGTTCTATCAGTTGAACAGGCTTCCTTATTCATAAATTCTGTCTCTTCAACCGGTGTAAATGCTGAGAAATATGTTCTTTTTAAATTCGATTTTTTGTAGAGTTTTTCCATTCTACTCAATATTTCCTTGTCACTTTCGTTATTCGCCCCAATAATCAATTGTGTAGTATGGGTAGAATTTGGATATGTTGAACTTTTATTTTGTAGAGAATTTATCCATGATAATCTTTTTAGAATATCCTTGTTGTAATCTTTAGTAGATGATAGTTCGGCTAAACCGGAGGATGTTGCAGCTTCAATATTTATGCTGACCCTGTTCGATAGAGCCATTGCCCTTTTAATTGAATCTTTGCTTGCCCCAGGTACAATTTTGAGATGAATATAATCATCATATCCATATTTTTTTCTAAGTAGACTTACGGTTTCTATCTGTTTTTCCATTGTAGAATCTACATCACCTGAAATTCCTGAACTTAAAAATAAACCATTTACCAATCCTCTGTTATAGTATCCGAGAAATGATTTTGCAAGTTCTTCAGGTGCTAATTCCAGTCTTGTAAAATTTCTTTTTGACTGATTAATGCAATATTTGCAATCATTTTTACAGCTATTGGTTAAAAGTGTTTTAAATAGAGGAACCTTACATCCATTATGGCCAATAGCTTCATAAATCCCTGGTAAATTTATTTGTGAGCTTTTATGATGACTAACATAGTCGCAGAGATCGTATTGTGCTGAATCTGTTAGGATTTTCATCTTTTTTAAAGTACTCATAGTAATCTTATATTATATTTATTTGGTTTTAAAATTTTTCTATAAAATTCTTATTTTGGCAATATTCGCCCTTTTTTTAAGGTAATATATATCTTATAGTATATTTTAAAAGTTATTAACTTCATATATTATTATGATTTAATTAAATGTGTGATTGAATGAAAAGTGATAGTGTAAAAAAAGGAATTCAAAGAGCCCCACACAGATCTCTTTTAAGAGCCTGCGGGCTTGACGATGAAGATTTTAAAAAACCCTTCATCGGCATAGCAAATAGTTTTACAGACATTGTACCGGGCCATATTCATTTAAAAGAACTTGTTGAGTTTGTAAAAGAAGGTATTATTGCCGCCGGCGGTATTCCATTTGAATTTGATACAATGGCTATCTGTGACGGAATCAGTATGAACCATGAAGGTATGAAATATTCTCTTCCTTCAAGGGAAATTATTGCTGCTACTGTTGAAAGCATGACTAAAGGACATGCTTTTGATGGTCTTGTATTAATTCCAAGCTGTGATAAAGTTGTTCCGGGAATGATTATGGGTGCGGCTAGAGTGGATGTTCCCTCTATCGTTGTTACAGGCGGACCAATGGAATCCGGTGTGTATAAAGGTAAAAATGTTGATTTAATTACTGTTTTTGAAGCTGTCGGTGCTAATTCTGCAGGTAAATTATCTGAAGATGAAGTTTATGAACTTGAAAGATGCGCTTGTCCTGGAGCAGGTAGCTGTTCTGGATTATTTACTGCAAATACAATGGCTTGTATAACAGAAACCTTAGGACTTTCTCTACCCTCTTGTGCTACTACTCATGCTAGAACTGAGGAAAATAATCAAATAGCTTATGAATCAGGTAAGCAAATTGTTAAACTTGTTGAGGATAACATTAAACCTTCAGATATATTGACTCAGGAATCATTTAATAATGCTATTGCCGTTGATATGGCATTAGGAGGATCTTCCAATACTGCACTTCACATTCCTGCTTTAGCCAGTGAAGTTAAAGGTTTGAATGTTGATTTAGAATTATTTGATAAAATTTCTAGAAACGTACCTCATATCGCTCTTATTTCTCCTGCTGGTGAAGATTCTATGATGGATTTGCATTTGGCTGGTGGTATTCAGGCTGTGCTGAAAACATTAGGTGAAAAAATCGATACTAATCAGTTGACTGTTACTGGAAAAACAATTAAAGAAAATCTGGAAAATGTTGAAAATAAAAACCCTGAGGTAATTCATACCCTGGATAATCCGGTTCATGAAGATGGCGGAATAGCTATTTTAAAAGGAAATCTTGCACCAAATGGAAGTGTTGTTAAAAAAGGTGCAGTTGCAGATCATTTGATGTATCTTAAAGGACCTGCTAAAGTATATGATTGTGAAGAAGACGTTACAAAAGCAATATTTGACCATGAAATAGATGAAGGAGATATTGTTGTAATTAGATATGAAGGGCCAAAAGGAGGTCCTGGCATGAGGGAAATGCTAAATCCAACTTCTGCCCTTGCTGGAATGAATATCAAAGACGTTGGGTTAATAACAGACGGAAGATTTTCTGGAGGAACAAGAGGTCCATGTATTGGACACGTATCTCCTGAAGCAATGGAAGACGGTCCAATTGCAGCTGTTCAAAACGGAGATATAATTGAAATTGATATTATTAACCGGTCCATTAATGTCGAACTTTCAGATGAAGAAATTCAAAATCGATTAAATGCAGTCAAACACCCTGAAAGAGATTTAGACGGCTGGTTAAGATTATATCAAAAACTTGTTCACTCTGCCGACACAGGTGCTATTTTAAGGTAGTATTAAAATGAAAATATTAAATTATTCAGATATCAATTTAGCTGAAACTATCAAAAGATCAGAACAGGACGTAAATAATGTTTTAGATATTGTTTCTGACATTTTGAATAATGTTAAAAATAATAAGGATAAAGCTATTCGGGAATATACTGAGAAATTTGATGGTGTTACAATAGAAAATTTAAAAGTTTCAGAAGATGAAATTAAACAGGCCTATGACACTTTAGACGATGAATTGCTTGTTGCTTTAAAACAAGCTGCAGAAAATATTGAAAAGTTTCATAAAAAGCAGATTCCATTAGAATGGGAGATTGAAGTAAATCCCGGTATTGTTGCAGGTCAGATTGTAAGACCAATTAACTCTGCAGGATGTTACATTCCCGGTGGAAGGGCTGCTTATCCCTCATCAATTTTGATGACCGTAATTCCTGCTAAAATTGCCGGAGTTAAAAATGTTGTATGTGTTACACCTCCTCAAAATGACGGTAAAATATTAGATGCAATATTGGTTGCAGCAGATATTGCAGGAGCTGATGAAATATACAAAGTTGGTGGAGCTCAGGCAATAGCCGGTCTTGCATATGGAACAGAATCCATTCCACAAGTCGAAAAAATTGTCGGTCCGGGAAATATATTCGTTACTGCCGCTAAAAAATTGGTATATGGTCAGGTAGATATTGAGTTTCCTGCAGGACCTTCTGAAGTGCTGATTTTAGCAGATGACAGCGCTGAACCTGAATTTTTAGCAACTGATATATTGGCTCAGGCCGAACACGACCCTAATGCATCCTGCTTTTTGGTTACTGATTCTAAAGATTTGGCTATTGAAACTGATGAATTTGTAAAACAGTTAACAGAAATTGCTCCAAGACGCGAGATTATTGAAGAATCACTGTCTAAAGGTGGAAAAATTATTATCACTGACACTTTTGAAGAGGCAGTTCATGTTACAAATGAATATGCTCCCGAACATTTAATCATATCCACAAAAGATGATGATTTGACATTATCACAAATCAATAATGCAGGTTCCATATTTTTAGGCTCTTATTCTCCGGTAGCGGCTGGAGATTATGGATCAGGTACTAATCATGTTCTTCCAACTGGAGGAGGGGCTAAGATGTATTCAGGTCTTTCCACCGAAGCTTTTATTAAAAAGCCAACAGTTCAAAGAATTACTAAAGACGGGCTTAAAGAGTTGTCTAAAACTTCAGTACCTATTGCCGAATATGAAGGCTTTTTTGCCCATGCCAATTCTTTTAAAACCAGATTGAGGGACGATTAACTTTATTTCAAATGATTTGATTTAATGGCTTTAAAATGAGTTTTTACTTTAAATCATTTATCAATTTTTTTTAAAATTTGTATTATAAATATCCTTTTTTTACATATCTTTATAAAAGATTAAATCTAAATTAAAAATATAATGAAAATTTTTATCATTATTTTATTTTTATAACCGAGGTGAATAATTTGCAAGGTTTATTAAATGACTGGAGAAGAACTCATTACGCTAAACAAACCACTCCTGAAATTGCAGGTAGTGATGTTACAATCATGGGTTGGGTACATGAAATTCGTGATTTAGGCGGAATTATCTTTGTTATTATTAGAGATGTAACCGGCAGAGTTCAAATTACTGCTCCAAGTAAAAAAGTAGATTCAGAAATATTAGAAGATTTAAGAAAATTCAGAAAAGAGTCCGTTGTAGCTATTAAAGGAGCAGTTCAAGAAGCTCCAAAAGCACCAAATGGTGTTGAAATTATTCCTAAAGAAATTAAAGTATTAAACTTAGCTAATCAACCTTTACCAATGGATCCTACTGAAAAAGTAAAAGCTGAAATTGACACTAGATTAAACTCAAGATTCTTAGACTTAAGAAAAGATAATGTTTCAGCTATTTTCAAAATTAAAGGTCAAATGTTCCATACTATCAGAGATTACTTCTACGATAATGGATTTTTTGAAATTAACACTCCTAAACTCGTAGCTTCAGCTACTGAAGGAGGAACAGAATTATTCCCAATCACTTACTTTGAAAAAGAAGCATTCTTGGGCCAATCTCCACAATTATACAAACAAATGATGATGGGTTCAGGAATGGATAGGGTATTTGAAATTGGTCAAATTTTCAGAGCAGAAGAGCACGATACTTTAAGACACTTAAACGAAGCTGTTTCCATCGATGCTGAAGCTTCCTTTATGGATGATGTTGATGTAATGAAAATATTAAACGACATGCTCATTCAAGTATTAAAAGACATCAATGACAAATGCAGTGAAGAATTGGACATTTTAGGCCATGAATTGGAAGTTCCTAACGGCGACTTTCCGGTTGTAACCTATGATGAGGCTGTTGACATTGTAAACTCTCGTGGTGTTGAAATGCAATGGGGTGAAGACTTATCCCGTGAAGCTGAAAAAGCATTAGGAGATACAATGGGAGGATTTTATTTCTTAACCCAATGGCCTTCTGCAATTAAGCCATTCTATGTAATGCCTAATGAAGATGATGATAAGTATTCTCATGCTTTTGATTTAATGTACAATAATTTGGAATTGTCTTCTGGTGCTACCCGTGTACACCAGTACGATTTACTTGTAAAACAAATTGAAGAAAGAGGATTAAATCCTGCAGGATTTGGAAGCTATCTTAAAGCATTTGAATATGGTATGCCTCCTCACGCAGGTTGGGGTGTAGGTGCCGACAGATTAACTATGGTGCTTACCGGTTCTGAAAACATCCGTGAATGTGTGCTCTTCCCTAGAGACAGACACAGATTAACCCCTTAATTTCTTTTTTTGATAATATGGATAAGTATGAAATAGCCGTTATTGGCGGAGGGCCTGCAGGGATTATGGCTGCTATTGCTGCCAGTCAAAATTCATCTAGCGTAATATTGCTTGAAAAAAACCCCAAATTAGGACGCAAACTCCTGATGACCGGTGGCGGCAGATGTAATATTACAAACTCCAAACCAATTAAAAGGCTATTGAACCTTTATCCTCAAAAAAACTTTTTAAAACACTCTTTTTATACATTTACAAATGAAAATTTACTTTCTTATTTTGAAAATAAAGGTTTGGCTTTTGTTGAAGAGGATAATAATAGAATATTTCCAGAAAGTGAAAAATCTAGTGATATCTTAAACATTCTAACTTATTACTTAAAAGATGTAATTATAAGTTATAACTTCGAAGTTAAAAGTATAAGTGATGATTTCATTATAAACGATGAAATTAAAGCAGACAAAATTATCATCGCTACCGGCGGTATAACCTATCCTCGTACCGGATGTGATGTAAAAAACTATCATTTAACTTCACAACCTTTAACTGACATTAAATATGGTCTGTCTCCTTTAATTACCAAAAAAGACTTGTCAAATATTTCCGGTATAACATTAAATGATGTTGTTATAAGTTATAAGAAAATTAAAATTCAAGGCAATGTTTTATTTTCACATGAGGGTTTAACAGGACCTGGAATCATTGATTTAAGTAATGAAATATCTCAAAGTATAAGTTATAACTTATTAGAAAATAATAATCCTGATATCGATTTTGAAATATTTGTTGATTTATGTCCAAATCTCACACGCGAAGACTTGCAGGAAAGATTTAATGGTGATTTTCAAATTAAAGGAAAAACAATGATTAAAAACTATTTGAAATTATTCTTAACTAATAATTTCATTGACTTCTTTTTAAATGAAACTGATCTTGACGGCGAAACTCAACTTTCAAGAATTAATAAAAAGACTAAAAACAGATTAATTGATAATTTAAAACGATTTAGTTTTGAAATTGCGGGTTTTAATAGCAATTTGGCTAAAATAACCATTGGCGGTATTGACCTGACTAATGTTAATCCGAAAACAATGGAGTCAACATTAATACCTAATCTGTATTTTGCAGGTGAAATTTTAGATTTGCACGGACCTACTGGAGGTTATAATCTAAAAATCGCATTTTCAACCGGCTATTTGGCAGGGCTTTCAGCAGGTGAAAAATAATTTTACCTCCATAAACAAAATATTTAACTTAGATATTTACTAATAGTTATAATATGACAGACAAAATGTTCATGGGCGCATCAACTAAACAAGGTTTGGATATTGCAAATAAAAGTAGGGAAATTATTCGTGACCTTATTGGAGATGATGTCAAAGATTTAAATCCAATCGAAAGAGACATTGTTGAGAGGATTGTTCATTCAACAGCTGATCCGGAGTATGCAAAATTAGTTAAAATCAGTTCAGATTTTGTAGATGTAGCTATGAATTCCCTTAAAAATAATGAAACCATTTTAACCGATATCAACATGGTTAAATATGGTATAACAAGATATGATGGGGAAGTTGAGTGTTATATTAGAAATGATGATGTAATTAAAATTGCTAAAGAAAATCAGATTACAAGAGCTGCAGCAGCAATGCGTTATGCGGCTTTAAATGATTTTGAAGGAATTGTTGTCTCTGGTAATGCTCCTACTGCTGTTTTCGAAGCTATGGACTTATATCAAAAAGGTGAAATGAATCTTAAAGCTATTGTTGGAGTTCCTGTCGGTTTTGTTGGAGCTGCTGATTCAAAGGAAGCTTTACATAACTCCAGTATTCCCAGTGTTATTGTTCAGGGACCTAAAGGCGGAACACCTATTGCAGTAGCTTGCGTAAATTCATTAATACAACATTTGTAGCGTGATAAAATGTATTCTGAAGAATTATTCAACGAATCTAAAAATTATTTCCCCGGTGGAGTAAATTCTCCTGTACGTGCTTTTAAACCATATCCGTTTTTTGTTAAAAGTGCAGGAGGCTCAAAGCTCACTGATGAAGATGGAAAAAGTTATATTGACCACTGTTTAGCTTATGGTCCATTAATTTTAGGACATGCTAACCCTAAAGTTGTAAGGGAAGTTTCTAATCAGTTAACTATCGGCAGTGCTTACGGCGCTCCAACTAAAAATGAAATTACTCTTGCAAAAGAAATTATTGATAGAATTCCTTGTGCTGAGATGGTAAGATTTTGTAATAGCGGTACGGAAGCTACTATGAGTGCAATTAGATTGGCACGTGGGTTTACCGGCAGGGATAAAATTGTTAAATTTGAAGGAGCTTATCACGGAGCTCATGATTATGTTTTGGTTAAAGGAGGATCCGGCGCTGCAACTTTACCTGATAGTGCGGGAATTCCGGTTGATACTACTAAAAACACTTTATCAGTTCCATTTAATAACGAAGAAGCTTTAACTGATTTAATAGAAAAAGAAGGAGAAAACATTGCCTGTATTATCATGGAAGTTGTAATGGGCAATGTTGGATGTATCGAACCAAAACCCGGATTTTTAGAGTTTATCAGAAAAATTACTGAAGAAAATGATATAGTTTTAATATTTGATGAAGTTATCACCGGTTTTAGAGCTTCCAGAGGTGGGGCTCAGGAATATTATAGTGTTACTCCTGATTTAACTACTCTTGGTAAGATAGTTGGCGGAGGACTTCCTATGGGGGCATTTTGTGGTAAAAAGGAAATCATGGAATTGATTGCTCCAAACGGTTCGGTTTATCAGGCAGGTACATTTTCCGGAAATCCGGTATCGGTACAGGCAGGTATTTCTACTTTAACACAACTCGATGATGCTTTTTATAAAGAATTGGAACGGAAAGGAAAATTCCTTAGAGGAAATATCCAATCCATTATAGACGATGAGGAATATAACATCCAACCGGTTGGACTTGCGTCAATGTTTCAGATTTACTTCAATCCGGCACCTGTTTATGACTATGCCGATGCCCAAGAATCTGATAGAAAAAAATTCTTAAGATACTTTAAATCATTATTAAAACAAGGTGTTTTCATTCCACCATCTCAATTTGAATGTAATTTTATATCAAATGCTCACAGTATGGATGATTTACAAAAAACTTCTGAGGCTATTGAAATAGCACTGGAAGCTGCATTTAAAAAAAGAAGAAGGTAATTTAAATGGATATTGATATGAAAGAAATTGCATCCTATGTAATTATTCTTTTAATTGTTTTAATAGCTGCTCAACATTTGAATGTTGTTGTATCTGGAAGTATGGAGCCTGCTTTTTATAGAGGGGACATTGTTTTAGTCCAAAAGGCAGATTTCTTGGGAATTCATGAGTTTAACCCTGATGATGTTCAGGTTGGGGACGTGGTTGTCTATGATGCAACTTGGTTTAACCAACCGGTTATTCATAGAATTATTAATATTACTGAAATTGATGGAAATACGATGTATCTGATTAAGGGAGATAATAATAATGCTCCTGATCCGTATTATGTTAAATCAAGTCAAATTAAAGAAAAAGTTGTTACTTTTGATGATAATTTAGTCGTAATTCCAAAAATTGGTTATCTTTCCCTTTGGTTAAGAGGGTTATAATTTATTGTTAAGGTGAGTTAATGTATTTTGAAATTGAAAAACAAGCGATTGATGCTATTAATAAAGCATTAGATCAATATGATGTTGAAATTGATAGAAACTTTAAGTTAGAATTTCCACCTAATCCTGAATTAGGCGATTTGGCAAGTACTATTGCTTTTGCACTTACTAAAAAATTAAGAACTTCACCTCCTGAAGTTGCAAAAGATTTAGTTGAAAAGATTGAAGTGCCTGAAATTTTTTCTAAAGTACAAAACTTTGGTCCTTACGTTAATTTCTTCATTGATTATGGTAAATTCTCTAAATTATTATTGGAAAAAGTCGATGAAAATTATGGTCAGCTTCCTGCATATGGTGAAAAAATTGTATTGGAACACACTTCAGCAAACCCTAACGGGCCTTTACACATTGGTCACATCAGAAACTCAATTTTTGGAGATTCTCTTGCAAGATTATTAAAACTGGCTGGAAGAGATGTGATTACTCAATATTATGTAAATGATATGGGAAGACAGATAGCTATTATTGTATGCGGTATAACCCAATGCGGATTGAATATTGAGGATTATGAAGGGGATAAAATTGACCATAAGATTGGAAAATTATACTTTGATGCAAATAGTGCTGTTGAAGAGGATGAGGCATTAAATGCTAAAGTTGACGAATTAATCCAAAAATACGAAGAGGGAGCAGATGAAGAGCTAAATAAAATCTTTGAAGATGTTGTTTCTAAATGTATTTCAGGAATGAAGGAATCCCTTTTAAGAATGAATATTTCACATGATGACTTTGTATGGGAAGGTCAATTTGTAAGAAACGGTGATGTTGACGGACTTGTAGATTATATCCAGAAAGAAGGATTTACAAGAGAAGATGATGTATTATATATTGATTTAACAGACTTCAATATTGAAAAAGAGTTTGTACTTAGAAGATCTAACGGAACATCACTTTATTCAACAAGAGATTTGGCTTATCATAAATATAAGGCTACTTTGGGCGATACTGTTCTTGATATTTTAGGTTCAGATCATAAACTGGCAGCTAAACAAATCAAAGTAATATTTGAAGAAATATTCAGACAAACTGCTCCTGAAGTAATATTTTATGAGTTTATCACACTTCCTGAAGGTTCAATGTCAACAAGAAAAGGTAAGTTCGTGTCTGTTGATGAATTGATTGATGAAGCTATTTTAAGAGCTTATGATGAAATTAAATCAAGAAATCCTGAATTGAGTGATGAGGAAATTGCGCCAATGGCTGAAGATATTGGTGTTGGAGCTATCAGATTCTTTATTGCTAAATTATCTCCTGAAAAACACTTAACTTTCAAATGGGATGAGGCATTAAGCTTTGAGAGAGGATGTGCTTCTATTCAATATGCCCATGCAAGAGCATGCAAATTACTTAAAAAATCAGGCAAGGATATCAGTTCTTTAAGTGTTAGTGATGATTGGGTTTTAAATGAAACAGAACAGGACTTGGTAAGGCAAATAGCTAAATTCCCACAGATTGTTGAAGACTGTGCAAATAAGCAGAGGGTTCACAACATCACACAATACTGTCAGGATTTGGCAGGTTCTTTTAATAAATTCTACAAATCAGAACAGGTTATAGGTTCTGATGTTGAAGACACTAGATTGATTTTAGTAGATAGGGCTAAAACTACTATAAAAAATGCTTTAGATATTTTAGGTGTTGCTGCACCTGAAAAAATGTAGATGGGTTCTCAACTCATCTTAATTTCTATTTTTAAATTTTATTCACACTTTAGAATAAATATTATATTAAATATACGCTATTTAATATTTACAATTAAAAAAGCCTATTAAAGAAAATTCTAACTATTTTAGTTTTATTAATGGTTTTGGTTCTATGACTTTAATGCCGTTAAAAGGTAAAAAATAGGTATGTTGACTATTTTTTACTATTTAATAAAAGAATTAATCTATGCGGAGGATGTAGTCTTCTTTTCTTGGAATAGGCTCCGGTGTTTCCATATCGGGATAACCAAGTACTACATGGCCGACTCCTTCATAAGTTTCGGGTATTCCCCATTTTCTTAAAAGTTCTTTTCCTTTTTTGCTGCTAAACTCGTCACGGGCTCTATGAATCCAACATGATCCGACACCTATTGCATGGGCTGCATTAACAAGAACGGTTAAAACACTTGACCCGTCTTCAACAAATGTTGGAATTTCACTGTCCGCTAAAACTATTATCAATGTTTTTGCTCCATAAAATGGATCCATATCTTCCGGCATTTCAACTGGGAAAAAGCTTCTATTCCATGCAGATAATTCTTTAATTGTTTCTGGATTTTGAATCACAATTATTTTAGGAGATTGTGCTCCTCTTGCTGTTGGGGCATATGTTCCTGTTTCTAATATTATGTTTAAATCCTCATCTGAAATTTGCTTGTCTTTAAATTTCCTGATGCTTCTTCTTGATTTTAAATCGTTAATTGTCTGATTCATATTAATTCCTCACATATGGTTCTAAGTGTTTTTAAGAAATTATTGTATTCTTCATCTGCTAGGTTCTCTTTTATCTTATTGTCCCATTTTCTGTCATAGTCCATAACTTTTTGAGCGGTTTTTTCCCCTTTCGGTGTTGTTTTGATTATTTTTTTTCTTTTATCTTTAATCCGTTCAATAAATCCTTTATCTTCGAGTTTTTTAAGGTTTCTTGCTATTGTACTTTCATTTAGACGAAATATTTCCGCCAGTTGTTCCTGATTTATTCCTTTTCTTTCATATATTACAATTAAAAGAGGATGAAGACCAAAACTTAAGTCATCTTCTTTTACATTTTCGTTAATGTATTTTGCATGTTCTCTGTGAAGTATTGAAATAAATGGGGCTGTAGGTGCATTGTCATCAAATTCCATTATCTCTTCTCCTTAATAGTCTGCTTATATATAGTTCAATACATCCGTAACATATTAGGGAACCTATTCCTCCACCTAAAAGCATTCCGCAATATATTCCGAATTCTCCCATGTTAAAGACAAATCCAAGTACATATGCAAAGATAAGCACTAATATAAATTCCCTAAATGCTGTTAATATAAATGATATTGTTCCTTTTCCAACTCCCTGGAATACATTTCCTGCACTTGCTCCAAATGGGACATATAATATGAATAAACACATGAGTTGTATAAAGCTCGCAATCAACGGTTCTAACTGGGCACTGCTTTCTGAGTAGGAGAATATGAATGCAATTTGATTTGCAAATAAATTCAAAATAATGCAAACAATAACTGAAGCTATTAATGCTACTTTAACTGCATATCTTGCTGTAATTCTTAAGTTTTCATATTTGCGTGATCCGTATGCAACTCCTGCAACTGATATTGATGCGGTTCCAACTCCTATTGCTGGAAGCATTCCTATATTTACTATTCTCCAACCTGCAGTATAAACAGCCACTGCAACAGGTCCTGAAACAATTGTGAGCATGAAATTGACTACAATTGTTAGTACAGATAAGATTAACTGCTCTAAACTGGCAGGGATTCCTACAACTAAAATGTCTTTATACATTTTTAAATCATTATGAAAGCTTTCACGGTTGTATTTAAGGTAAGTGTCTTTTTTAACAAACATCCAGTAAAGCATTGTAAGAACTGCAAACAAATGTGCAATTACTGTTGCCCATGCGGCACCTGCAACTCCTAAATTTAATGTATAAATGAAAATCGGGTCAATACACATGTTTGTTATTGCTGAGACTGCAAGAGGGACTGTGGCTCTTTTAACGTCTCCTTCTGCTCTGAATGCTCCTCCAAAAATTGGTGGAAGAAGCATTGTAAAAGCAAAGGCAAAAATTACAATTCCATATTCCATTGCATAATTCAAAACAGCTGTTGCACCCATTATTGTAAGTAATGGCTTTAAAAAACCAAGTAGGATTATTGAAACAGCGATTGACAGTATTACTCCTAAAATTAAGTTATGTATCGCCGCATTATTTGCTGATGATTTATTTTCGGCTCCAATATATCGTGAAATTAATGAATTGCCCCCTGCTCCGATTCCGTTCCCGATTCCAATAAGCACCATGAATAGTGGGGTAACATATCCAAGTGCTGCTAACGGTTCTGCACCAAGTCCTGCCACCCATATGCTGTCAATTATATTATTTGCAAATATTAAAAACATACTTGCTATAATCGGCAGTGACAATTTATTGATGGCCTTTTTTGGGTCTCCTGTAATTATTTCTATATTTGAATTTTTTTCCATATTTTTTCCTCATTCTTGCATATGCAATTATACACTTGTATATGCAAGTGTTAATATATAAATATTTTCACAAACATAACTATATACTAATAGGAGACTATATTATGAAGGTTTTAGTTGTAGGTACAGGTGCTCGTGAACATGCTATCGCTGATGCTTTAAAAGATGATGTGGATTTATACTGTTATATGAGCAAGGTAAATCCTGGATTGTCCAAAATCGCCAAATTTAAACAGGGTGATGAAGGAGAAGTTGAAAAGGTAGCCCAATATGCCGTTGAAAATGATATTGACATTGCATTTATTGGTCCTGAAGCTCCACTTGGAAAAGGAATCGTAGATGAACTTCAAAAAAATGGAATAAGCTGTGTTGGACCGACACAAAGTGCGGCAAAAATTGAAACTGACAAGTCATTTATGAGAAAACTCTTTGAAGACTATGAAATCGAAGGATCACTTGTTTACAAAGTATTTGATAACTCTGAAGATGTATCAGAATTCCTGGATGAATTTGACCGTGATGTTGTTGTAAAACCTGTTGGATTAACTGGTGGTAAAGGAGTTAAAATTGTCGGCGACCATTTAAAAGATAATGAAGAAGCAAAAGAATACTCTTGTGAAGTAATTGATAATGTAATGGGTGGATTTGCTCAAGTAATTATTGAAGAAAGGTTAATCGGTGAAGAATTTACTATTCAAGCATTTTGTGATGGGGAACACTTGGCTCCAATGCCTGCAGCACAAGACCATCCTCATGCATTTGAAGGAGATGTTGGGGCAATTACTGGTGGCATGGGTTCATATTCTGATGTTGGTGGATTATTGCCGTTTTTAACTCAGGAAGATTATGATAAAGCAGTTAAAATTATGGAAGCAACCTTAAAGGCTATAGCTAGCGAAGCTGAACCATACAAAGGTATTTTATATGGTCAATTTATGTTAACTGCTGATGGACCTAAACTTATTGAATACAATGCAAGATTTGGAGACCCGGAAGCAATGAACGTTTTACCATTACTTAAAACTCCATTGGTTAATATCTGCCAGGCTATTGTTGATGGTAACTTGGATGAAGCCGAATTTGAAGACAAGGCTAGTGTATGTAAATACATTGTACCTGACGGATATCCTGAAACTGAATTTGCTGGTGAATTAATAGAGGTTGATGAGGAATCTATTGAAAAATTAGGCGCCAAAGTATTTTATGCAGCAGTATCATCTGAAGATGATGGAATTCACCTGTCCGGTTCAAGGGCATTAGGTATTGTGGCTAGTGGCAATACTATCGAAGAAGCTGAAAAAATAGCTGAGGAAGCTTGCAAATTCGTTAAAGGTAATGTTTACCACAGAAGTGATGTCGGTACTTCTGATCTTGTTAGCAAACGTGTTGAACACATGAAAGAAATTTTAAACTAAATTTCTTTTTTCTTTTTTTTTTTGATTTAAATGACTTCTGATGATTCTAAGGATTTGGGTAAAATAAAATCTGAAATATATGAAAAAATAGAGATTTTAAAAGAAGATGTCAAATCCCAGGAAGAATTAGAAAAATTAAATAAATTTACTTATTATTTATCTACTCATTTTGCTCAGGACGATGAAATCAAAACTGAAAAATTAGATAAACTTAATAAAGGTTTAAGTTATTATCAGCGTTTTAAACAAGCCATTGAGAAAAAAATCGACATTGACCCTGGAAGATTAATGGCTCTTACCGATGGAATTTTTGGAATGGTAATGACTCTTTTGGTTTTTGGTATTGCACTTCCGGAATTGCAGATTAATAATTACGTTTCATTTTTAACCTTTTTTTCAAGTTTAAGCCCCACTATCGGAATTACCATTGTCAGTTTTATTTTATTGAGCTGTTTTTGGATTTACCATCATGAATTTATAAAATTAAATAATATTAATATTCCCTATTTATGGATAAATATCTTCTTTTTGATTTGCATATCCTTTGTTCCTTTTACAACTTCATTAATAGGAAATTATTCTCATTTCTTTTTATCTGAAGTAATTTTCGGGATGAACATCTTCCTAACAATTGTATTTTTCTTATTGATGTATAGCTATGCCTATTCCAGAGATTTTCTAGATAATTCACCTTCAAAAAAGGAGAGGAATTATGTTTATCAGACTTTTGGAATGATAATGGTTTTAACTATTATTGTAAATTTCCTGGATTTTAAGGTTTCAGGTAATTTTATTTATTTATTCTTATTAGTTCCTATAATTTCCACAATTAGGGATATAAGATTTAAAAATGAATGAATAGAAAACTTTAATATGTATTATTAAGATATAAATATTTTTATTATAGTTATTAAGGGGATTATAATGGGTAGTTTATTATCAATTACAGACATTAAAGATGATGTTAATCACATTTTGGATTTGGCCTGTAGAATTAAAGCAGGTGAGGTAGAGGAAAAGCCTCTTGAAGGTAAAACATTAGCAATGATTTTCCAGAAATCATCAACCAGGACTAGAGTTTCTTTTGATGTGGGAATGTATCAGTTAGGCGGAAGGGCAATCTTTTTATCTTCTAATGATTTGCAAATGGGCAGAGGGGAACCAATTTCCGATACTGCAAAAGTTTTAAGCCGTTTCGTTGATGGAATAATGATTCGTGCAATAGAACATGATGATGTAATTGAATTGGCTAAACATTCTGATGTTCCAGTTATCAGCGGATTAACCAATTTTGAACATCCTTGTCAGGCACTGGCTGACATGCTGACAATCAAAGAGCATTTCGGCAGTTTGAAAGGTAGAAAAATCTGCTTTGTAGGAGATGGAAACAACGTATGCAATTCCCTTTTATTAATCGCTCCCCTTCTTGGCATGGACATGTCTGTAGCTTGCCCTAAAAAATATGAACCTTCACAGGATATTTTAAAAACCGCAAAGGAATATGCGGCAGAAAACAATACTGAAATTGTCATAAGTGATGATATCGGTGTTGCCCTTGAAAATGTCGATGTTGTATATACTGATGTTTGGGTAAGTATGGGTGATGAAGTCGAAGCAAAACAGAGAAAAATTGATTTTGCTCCATTTCAGGTAAATTCTGATTTAATGAGTATAGCTAATGATGGAGCTATTTTCATGCATTGTTTGCCTGCTGTTAGAGGTCAGGAAGTAACCAGTGAAGTTATTGACGGACCGCAATCTGTTATCTATGATGAGGCAGAAAACAGGATGCATGCTCAAAAGGCAGTTTTATATTATTATATGAAAGATTAGGGGCTAAGTGATCCTATTGCAAAAAGTATAAAGATACCAATTAAACATAAACAGCAGCAAATGGTGTCGCTACTATCGGATGAACTGGCTGATGTTGTGCTTTGTTGAGTACTGGTATATGAAGTATATGTTTTTTCTTGGGCAGGTGTTTCAATCACTCTTGCTTTTTTAACTTCTTCTTCTTTTAACTTTGTTCCACAATTCTTACAGAATACCGCTTCTTCAGGATTTTCTTCACCGCAATTTCTACAAAACATATAAAATCCACCTTATAATTATTTTCATGAATATTATTAATCCTATTCCACCTATGAATCCTGTGATAAATCTTAAATTATTCGTACTTTCTCTTTTACCAAGATATTGGGTAAAACCGTCTATTGCCACAGGTATCATCAGAATCATTGAAATTATTAGCATATTTAAATCGTAACTGTGTTGGTAAAAATAATTGTAAATTAAATAGACCAGTAAGCCGGTATAAAATCCGGTGCATCTTGCACAAACCGGAAACTGATGATTTCCGATAAAGAAACTTCTCTCAGGTTTTCTATGGCAAATGTATTTTGTTAATTTCATTATATCAGCACAGGTTAAATACATTAATATTATTTCAATAATTATATATATTTTTATATTCATACTTAAATTATAATACTTTAAAAAGGTTTTTAAAATGAGAGGCGGAGAAGCAATAATCGAATCCCTTAAAAATATGGGGGTTAAAACAATATTTGGTTATCCTGGCGGACAAACCATACCATTCTATGATATGTTATATGATGCAGACTTGGATCATATATTAGTTAGACACGAACAATGCGCAGCTCATGCAGCAGATGGATATGCAAGAGCTTCAGGCCGTGTGGGTGTGTGTTTGGCAACTTCCGGTCCAGGTGCAACAAACCTTGTAACTGGTATTGCTACAGCATATATGGATTCTTCTCCAATTTTAGCTATTACTGGACAGGTTCCTACTCATTTAATTGGAAATGATGCATTTCAAGAAGCCGATATTGTTGGAATTACAATGCCAATTACAAAACACAGTTTTCAACCAAAAGACCCTAATTTAATCCCTTCTATGATTAAATCTAGTTTTGAAATTGCAGCCAGCGGAAGACCGGGCCCAGTTTTAATTGATGTTCCAAAAGAAGTTCAGGAAGGTGAATTGTCAAGTTTTGATGATTCTTTAATTGAAACTCCAGGTTATAACCCTACCACTAAAGGAAATATTAGACAAATCAGAAAAGCTTGTGATTTAATAAAAGAAGCTAAAAGGCCAATGATTTTGGCAGGTGCAGGTGTTGTTATATCTAATGCATGTTGTGAGTTGGAAAAACTTGCACATACAATCAATGCTCCTGTTATGACTTCGCTTTTAGGTAAAGGGGCTATTGATGAAACTGATGATTTGGCATTGGGGATGCTTGGTATGCATGGTAGAAAAGTTTCCAATGATTATATTAATGAATCTGATTTGTTAATAGCTATCGGTATTAGGTTTTCAGATAGAACTACTGGCAGATTGGACAGTTTCCTTCCTGATACTAAAGTTATTCATATAGATATTGACCCTGCAGAGATAGGTAAAAATGTAGATGTTGACTTGCCTATTGTAGGAGATGCTCACAATGTTTTAACTTCGCTGAATAATTCTTTAAAAGATTATAAGGTTTCACCGGATGTACTTAAATGGAGCAATATGATTCAAGAGAAAAAGCAGGAATTGCGTCCAAGAGTAACTTATTCAGACATTCCCTTAAAACCACAGACTGTTATAAAAGAAATAGCTGAAGTTCTAACTCCAGAATCAATTTTAACCACTGATGTTGGTCAGAATCAAATGTGGGCGGCACACTTCTTTGAAATTCAAAAACCGCGTAAATTCATATCTTCAGGCGGACTTGGAACTATGGGATTCGGATTCCCTGCGGCTATCGGTGCTAAAGTTGCCTGTCCTGAGAATCCGGTTGTTTCAATTTGTGGTGACGGCGGATTTTTAATGGTTTGTCAGGAATTGGCTACTGTTCGTGAATATGACATACCTGTTATTGCAGTTGTTTTTGAAAATAGGACATTGGGAATGGTATATCAATGGCAAAGCTTACTGTATAATGAAAGACATTCACAGACTTTGCTTGGAAATAGTCCTGACTTTGTTAAACTGGCGGAAAGTTTTGGAGTAAATGCGGTCAGAATTACAAAACCTGGTGAAACTAAAGAGGAATTGGCTTCTGCAATTAAAGATAATGAACCGATTTTATTTAATGTAGTAATAGATTCTCAAGAGGCATTGCCTATGCTTCCTCCTGGAGCGGGAATTAATGAAATGATTGGTGAATATAAACTTGAAAAGGATGTGATTTAAATGGTTAATGAATATCATGTTATTTCCACATTAGTAGAGGATAAACCAGGTGTTTTACAAAAAATTGCAGGATTATTTAATAGGAGAGGATTTAACATTGACAGCATTACTGTTGGAGTGTCTGAAGTTGAAGGATTATCCCGTATGGTAATTACTGTTAATGCAGATAAAAAAGGCCTTGAACAGGTTACAAAGCAATTAAATAAATTAGTTGATGTTATCAAGATTAAAGATATTACTAAAAATGCAGTTAATAGGGAATTATGTCTTATAAAAGTAAAGGTCCCTAACGAAAAAGCAAGAGCTGAAATTATGCAATATACTAATATTTTCAGAGCAAAAATCGTTGATGTTTCTGAAGAAACGTTAATTATTGAACTTACTGGAGATATTGATAAAATTGATGCATTTATATCTTTATTAAAAAGCTACGGAATCAAAAAGATTTCCCGTACCGGTCTTACCGCGATGTCTAGAGGTGTATAAAATGACTATATTAGAAGATGTTTTAAGTGATAATAAGAATTTTGTAGAAAACTTTGAAGGCAAAGAAATGTCTCACCATGCACAAAAGAAATTAGTTATCCTAACCTGTATGGATTGTAGATTAATTGACTTTTTCGAACCTGCTTTAGGTCTTAAAAGGGGAGATGCAAAGATTATTAGAAACGCAGGTAATTCCATTGTCGGAGAAGATGCAATTAGATCAGTTGGTGCGGCATTATACAATCTCGGCGCCGAAGAAGTATTGGTAGTTGGTCATACTGAATGCGGTATGGCTGGTGCAGATGTAGATGCATTAAAAGAGAAGATGCTTGAAAGAGGTATTAAAGAAGAGGATATTGCTCAATATGATTTGGCTGAATGGATTGGCGGATTTGACGATGAGGAAGAAAACGTTAAAAACGTTGTAGAAAAAATTAAAAACCATCCATTAATCCCTGATGTGCCTGTACACGGTCTTATCATTGATATTGTTACCGGTGAATTAAAAATTTTAGTAGATGGTTATTAATCCGTCTATAATCTATTTTTTTTTAAAAATTTCATATAAATATAAAACTTAATATATTATTAAAACACAAATAATATATTGAATATTTTATTATATGTCCAATTCAATTTTATTAATTAACTAAAAATATAAGAGATGATTTTATGAAAATGTATTACGATGCAGATGTAAATACAGATGCTCTTGAAGGAAAAACCATTGCTGTAATCGGTTATGGTTCACAAGGCAGAGCACAATCTAGAAATATGGCTGATAGTGGAGCTAATGTCATTGTTGGTGTAAGAGAAAATGGAAGTTCTTGGAATTTAGTTCAAGAAGATGGCATGACTGTAAAAACTATCGAAGATGCAGCAAAAGAAGCAGATATCATTCATATTTTACTTCCTGATGAAATTCAAGAAAGAGTTTATAAAGAACAGATAGCTCCTTATGTTGAATCTGGAAACACTATCTCATTCTCTCACGGTTACAACATCCACTTTGGTTTAATCCAGCCAGCGGAAGACGTAAACATTGTAATGTTTGCACCTAAAGGACCTGGATCTATGGTAAGAAGAACTTACGAAGAAGGATTCGGTATTCCTGGTTTAGTTGCAGTTGAAAGAGATGCTACTGGCGATGCTTTACAACTTGCATTAGGTATGGCAAAAGCATGTGGTTTGACTAAAGCAGGTGTTTTAGAAACTACTTTTAAAGAAGAAACTGAAACTGATTTATTCGGTGAACAAACTGTTTTATGTGGTGGTATCACTGAATTAATCAATGCAGGATTTACAACTTTAGTTGAAGCCGGTTATCAGCCTGAAATTGCTTACTTTGAAACCTGTCATGAAGTAAAACTCATTGTTGATTTAATTTATGAAAAAGGTTTTGCCGGAATGTGGAATGATGTAAGTAACACTGCTGAATATGGTGGTTTAACTAGAGGAAAAACTATCATTACTGATGAAGCTAAAGAAGGTATGAAAGTAGCTTTAAAACAAATTCAAGATGGAACCTTCAAAAAACAATTTGCTGATGAAAATGCAACTGACGGCGCTAACTTAAAAGAAATGAGGGCTGCTGAAGGTAAAAAAGAAATTGAAATTGTTGGTGAAAGATTAAGAAAAGCTTGCGGATTACAAAAAGACGAATAGTCTTTTAAATCCTTTTACTATTTTTTTTTTAAGAATTTTTATTATACGAGTTGTAATCATGGTATTTATTGGAATGGACCATGGAACTACCGGAATCTCTTTTTGTATAATGTCTGATGAAGGCGAAGTACTTGATGTTTTTAAGATAGGAAGGGAAGAAAGTAAAAACGGTCTGGTTTCTGCAACTGAAGAAATAACAAAACGTGTTGATTTGGATTCTGTTAAACTAATGGCTATTACTTATGCTATGGGTGATGGAATTAACAAGATTATGCCTACAAATAAAGTTAAAAACAGGGGAATTTTATCTATTAATGGTGCAGGCAAAGTTACTGGCGGAGGAACTTCTGTTTTTAGCGAATTGGAATCATTGGATGTTGGTTCAATCATGATTCCCGGGCTTCACAGAAATTCTGATTCTTTAGATAAATTATTCAGAGCGGCTTATTCTCATCAGGCCAGTTCTGAGAAGGTAAGCATTGCATATAATGCTTTAAGAGAAACTGGATGGTCTAATTTTATTGTAGCGGATATTTCATCCAACAGTGTTGATATTTTAATTGAAGATGGCAAAATTAAGGGGGCAATTGATGCTTGTTTAGGTGCAATGGGTGTTGTTCACGGACCAATTGACCTTGAAATGATAAGAGACATTGATGAAAACGGAGTCTTGGCTAACGACTGTTTTTCACATGCAGGTGCAGTTAGAATAGCCGGAATTGATGGTAAAGTGGCTAATATGAAGGACCAGCTTTTAGAAAATTATAAAAAAGGTGATGAAAAAGCAAAATTGGCTATTGATACCTTGATTATGACCGTTGCAATGGAAATTGCCGGTTTGGATGTTGTATGTGAAAATGAAGTTGAAGGTATCGTGCTTACCGGATCTATTGGAAGTGCAACCGAACCATTTAACTTTGAAGATGAAATCAATAAATATTTCAAAAATAAGTATCCTTTAAAAGTGATTTCTAAAGAATCCGGAGCTGTTGGTGCCGCTCAAATAGCAATGGATGTTTATAATGGTAAAAAGGAAATATTAGGTATTGAAGTTGATATTTCCTAATTCTATTCTTTTACACTAACGAAAATAATATTTCCGCCTTTTACGGTTTCCAAACCATTTTCATTTTCAAGGATGATGTTTAAGTAATTGTCGATAGCTATTATTTTACCTTCGATTTGATAATCTCCTCTTAAATCAATGGCTACATTTTTATTTTTAAATTGTTTAAAAAGTTTGTTTACATTATCTTTATCTTTACTCATTTTCTTCAAATCCCTGATTATTCTACATTTATTTTGATGTTTCATCTTTATATAGTTTAACATTTATAGTATATAATATGCCAATCAATCAATTAGAAAGTAATTTGGAAGCTATTACTCGTACAATAGCCAAGTTAAAAAAAGACGGATGCACTGATGAAAAAATTTTAAATGAACTTAGGGAAGAAAGGGATAAAGTGCTTAAAGATTTAAACTTATAATCATTTTAATCAAACCATTCTTTTAATGGGTTCATATCAGCGGTTAAATCAATTTTTAATGGAGTTATTGTAGTTTTTTGTTTTTTTCTCAATTCATAACCGTCGCTTCCGGGTTCATCAAATTCATAAGGTTCACCATCAATCCAATAGTATGGTTTTCCACGCGGATCCAAGCGCTGCTGAACTACTGGGCAGTACATTCTTTTTCCAAGCTTTGCAACTTCAAATTCTTCATCTAAAGGGTCTGCAGGAACATTTACATTTAATAAGTCAATTCCTTCAGGCAATCCTTTTTTAAGCACGATTTTTGTTAATTTGTTTAGCATTTTGCCTGCAAAATCAAAATCTATTTTCACCTGTCCATTTTCAAATTTAATATCGTCACGCATCACTTCTTGAGAAATGGCTATTGTCGGGATGCCGAATGTTGCAGCTTCTATTGCTGCGCCTATTGTTCCTGATGTTGTAAGTTCGGCTTTTCCAATATTGAAACCTACATTAATGCCGGATATCATGATGTCAGGTTTTTCATCCATAATTTCAAATAATCCAATGGTTACGGCATCAGTTGGTGTTCCGCTTACTCCATAGCCGGGACTGCCGTCTCTTAAAGTATATTTATTCACTCTTAATGGTTCAAATAATGTTAGTGCATGACCTATTCCGCTTTGTTGGGTCTCCGGTGCTATAACATATGTGTCACATAAATTTTCTACGGCCTTTTTTGAAGCCAGAATACCTGAAGAGGTTATTCCGTCATCGTTACTTATCAATGCTTTCATAAATATAATAAGTGTTGAGCTTGTTAAAATAATTTTATATTTTTTTATATTTATTGATCATGACTGCCAAAAGTAAATTTCTGTGCTGAATTTTCTTTATTTTACAATCAAAGCATTATTTGCTTTTTTTAAAAAATTGATTTTTGAGTTTTTGAAAAGGCCCTATAAAAAAGTTTAATAACAATTTATTGTATAAATTATAATACTAATAGCAAAAAACACATGCAGGTGGAAATTTGAAAAAACCACAATTAATTAATTTCATAGCTAAGGTGATGGAGGACTCCGGTTTTAAAGTTCATAAGAATTTTGAAACTTCTCAGAAGGTTATAGACATATATGCTATTTTGCCTACAACTATCGGGGATTTTGGTGTTGTTGTAGCATGTAAAAATTATGATAAGAATTTTATAATTGGAGTCGATGTTTTAAGAGAAATGGAGGCTGTCCAGCAAAGTTTAAATGCTTCTAAAGTTACTATTGTCGCTTCTTGTTATTTTTCAGAACAAGCAAAGAGCTACGCTCATAGAAAAAATATTAAATTAGTAGATAGGGATAATCTACTTGAACTTGCTAAAAAATACCAGGACAGGACTTCTCAAACTACATTAGATAATACTCTCTATGATGGGGGTGCATCCAGATATATTGATGAGGAATATCCCGAATATTCATATGATGCTTCTGATATGGAATATGTGATGCATAGAGAAAGAAATCCTGCCATGTATAAGAACACTTTATACAGGCAGGTTGATGAAAATCCTCGAAAAGGTTTATCTTCTCTTTTTAACAAGGGCAATAGAAATAGTAGGGTGCTTAATGCACCATCAAGAAATGTGACTACATTATACAATTATAATTCCAGAAACAGCGCTTTTGAAAGAGGTTCATTGCTTTATAACTTAATTCAAAACCCGATAATTTTAATTGTTTTTGTTGTTGTGATTTCATACATTTGTTCATACATTGCAGGCAATCTCTTAAAAATGGATACTGGAATTGCCGGTTTAATTGAAATGATTGTAGCATTGCTTCTTTCATACGGTTTATCCTTATACACAGATAGAAATAGGGATTTCATCGTTAAAGGAACATTCGTATTCTTTATTTCATTAATTATCTTAATCATATTAATTTTTGTTTAATTTAATATGATTGTGATTGGTTATTATTAAGATCAGTCCAAGCAAATATAAAAACCAAATCATAATGTCTGTTGGTCCGGTTTCTATCCAAATTAATGTATGTGTTAGAATGATGGAGTAAATCCCCACTCCAATTCCTTTTTTTAATTTATTCATGGTTCCTAAAAATATTCCCATTAAAAACATCTGAACTGCAAGGCCGATTAATCCGAAATCAAGATAAACTGGTCCGAATAATGTGGAAGTTAAACAAACGTTGTAATGTAGTACATATTCACCAATAAATGTTCTGGGACTTCCTGATGAGAAAATCATACTAAAAATATGGCCGTTTGTTGTTCCGGCTAGTGGAATTATTTTTTCAAATACTTTTAGGGTAAATCCTGCTCTGTAAAATAATAATTGAAGAGGATTCAGTGTCCAATTTTGATTTGCAATTGACTGGGTTGCAATATATCCGATAGCCAGAAATCCGATAGCCATTATTGCAATAAATAACGCTCCCATTTTTTTAGATATTTTATTGAGATAATATAATGTGATAAATGAACTTCCCAAAATTCCCAGAACTGAGGTTCTATATCCGTTAAGACCAAATATTGCTGCTCCAAGAGCAATTAAAATTAAATATTTTTTGCTGTAGTATTTGGCAAGTAGGATATTTATCATTATTAAAAATAATGGATATGCAACTCTCCAAATGTTTGTTGTTGCATTCGATTTTAAAACACTATCAAAAAGGGGTATTCCTCCAATTAAAAACAGATTCAGTGTTTGCAGGGATAATGCTATTAGAACAAGAGCAACTAATATTTTTTCAGATAAGATATCGATTTCTTTTGTTTTACTAATGCTGATTTTGCGTTTTGCAATCAGCACTCCAGCTATAAATATTAAACTTACGAAGATAACTGTTGAAAACACGCTAATGTTCAATGGGCTGTCAAACCTATAGTCAAATGATCCTATATAACCCATTACTAAAAAGACGAGTATTGCAACCACAACAATTAACGGATTAAAAAAATCAATTTCTTTAAAGTTCATGTTATCCTCCAAGTTCTGATGATGAAATGCAGAAGTTTCCACCGAAATTAGGCATGGCGGCAACATGTGTGTGAACATAACTTGCCAGCGTGTTTCTCTGCATAAATCCGTCCTGATTATTATAGGAGCCTTTTCCTCTTAGAATATTAAATGCAAAATCGTTTTTAATATTGTTCTTATCAGCAAGGACTTTTGAGTAGTGGAATTCATGACTATTGAATTTTTCACCTTTTTTAGAAATTATATTGTCCTGTTTAACTTCAGCGATGGTGTATTTCAGAGCCTGCACTCTATCTGTTAGAATTGACTTGTATGGATATATATTCACCATTGCATCTTCATGGATGGATTTCATAAGATACATTAAACCACCACATTCGGCGAAAATAGGTCTGTCTTCTAAGTGAAAGTCTTTGATTTGTGATAGCATATTTGTATTTGCATTAAGTTCCTTTGAAAACAGTTCAGGGTATCCTCCACCAATATATAATCCGTCTACATCTGGAAGACTTTCATCCTTTAAAGGTGAAAAATATTCTATTTTAGCATTATTGGCTTCTAGTGATTCAATATTTTCTTTATAATAGAAATTGAAAACCTCATCATAAGCAACTCCAATTTTAACTGGTTGTTTGTTTAGTTTATTCCAGATTGGTATAATGTCTGACTTAATTTTTGGCGCAGTTTTTGCAATTTCAACTAATCTGTCTAAATCAATTGACTGTTTAATTACATTTGACCATAAATCAATAAATTTAAGTGAATTTTCTCTTTCGCGAGCAGGAACGAGGCCTAAATGTCTCTGTTCAATTGAAATAGTGTTGTCACGCACAATGCCACCTATGACTTCAGTGTTTGTAATTTCTTCAATTGACCTTTTAGTTTTTTCATAATGAGCTTTATTTTTTACTTTGTTTAAAATAACTCCTGCAATGTTAATTTCAGGATCTAATGCTTTAAAACCTAAAACAATGGCTGCGGCACTTTTAACTAAACTTCTTGAATTTATAATCAATATTACTGGAGATTTTAAAGATTTGGCTATTGAAGCCGTACTTCCAATATCGTTTACAGAATCAATTCCTTCATATAATCCTCTCACACCTTCAATAATTGCAATGTCTTTTCCGTTCATTCCTTTTAGGTAAGAATCTCTGACTTGACCTTCTTTCATAAAAAAAGAATCTAAGTTTCTTGAAACATTGCCTGTAGCTAATGTGTGATAGGACGGATCAATATAGTCTGGTCCAACTTTAAATGGCTGAACATTATATTTTTCACTTAAAGCTTTCATTATTCCGGTAGCAATTGTCGTTTTTCCAACTGCACTGCCGGTTCCTGCTAAAATAATTCTCATGATATTATAATATGTGGGGGGTATTTTATTAACTTATCTTTTTAAAAATAAACACTTGTTAATAATATTTTATAATGTATATATTAACACTATTTATATTTGAAATTGAATAAATTAGTGGCTCTTTCAAAAACTTGTGTGATTTTTTTCTTTTTCATTGTTTAAATTCCAATA
>NZ_JAUNXI010000004.1 GCF_030539875.1 Methanobrevibacter sp. | reverse complement strand
AGCTTCGCCAGAAGCTTTATCTCCTTTTTTAGAGTCTTTAAAAATTTCTTCAACAGCTAAAAGATCTTCAACAGCAACATCTGGGCCATCAGGATTTCTAAAATCAGCTGCTAAATCCGGATCAACTAAAATCTCAAAGTGTTCGCCACAGTATTCATATTTAGCAATAATAGCTTCATCAACATTTACCATCAAAACATCCCCTAACTAAGAAGAATTATTCTTGAGAATCTTCAGATTCTTCCTCTTCAGTTTCTTCTTCCTCTTCTTCAACAAGAATTTCATCAATATATTTTTGTACTTCCTCTTGAGAAAGTTTTACGTATTTTTCATCATCAACTTTAATGACGGCTATTTCAACGTTATTTGAAGTAGTTTCATGGTCAGTAGCTTCATTAATAACGGTTAATGCTAATTCAATTGCTCCATCTAAAGTTAAATCATCTTCATATCTCTCTTCGAATATTTCCATAGCAGTAGACCTGCCTGAACCAATAGCAGTAGCCTTGTATTCAATTAACGCTCCACTTGGATCAGTTTCGAATAATTTGCATTTGCCATTGAATACACCACCAATAATCAAAGCAGAACCAAATGGTCTTACACCACCATTTTGAGTGTATAACTGTAACATGTCACATAACTTTTTAGATAAACTAGTTACGCGAATAGGTTCACTATAGGTTATTTTGTTTATCTGTGCTTCAATTCTTGCTCTTTCAACTAAAGCTCTTGCATCAGCAACAAGACCTGAAGTGGCTGCTCCAATATGATCATCTATTTTAAATATTTTTTCAATAGATGATGCTTCAACTAGTTTAGAAGTAGTTCTTTTATCAACAGCTAAAACAATACCTTCAGAACTTTTTACACCAATAGATGTGGTTCCTCTTTTAACAGCTTCTCTTGCATATTCAACTTGGAAAAGTCTTCCATCTGGGCTAAATACAGTAATTGCCCTATCATATCCAGCATTTTGTAAAGGTTGCATTTATTATACCTCACATTTTAATAATATTTTATAAATTTTAAGTTCAACTACATAAAAAAATAAAACCAAATCTCCATGAAAAGGCAAATTTTAATTTTAATCTCTACATTATAGATAAATTAAAGTATTTTTTTATTCTTTTTTCCATAAATCCAAATGATATTTATATTAATAAATTATTTATATATTTTTCTATTTTAAAATAACAAAAAGTAATTAAATGTATCTTGTTGACGCTTTTATGGTTCCAGACAACCCTAAAGTAGTTATAGAAATCCAGCAGCGCCCGAATTTTGTAGCTAAAGCAAGTGATGATCTGACCTCATCAACATAATCTCTTTGACACCTGATAATGGCTTTATAATGATAATAATCACTGCACTTATCCATTTCAAAAAATTTCATAACCCATAAATTAAAATTGGAAGTGTTGAGCTCCCCCTGAAAGCGGATACATGAATCCCAGATAATTGTAACCAGATCATCTTTATTAATTTGAGAATCAGCCTTAATATCGACTGCCAAATATCGGTTGTTTTTTCTAAGTGTAGGAGGCAATACCTTAAGCTTCATCATTAATCCTCCTTACTCCCTTTAAAATCATGTTTTTCCTATTCCGATTAAATTCCAGTATACCTGCCGCATTTTCAAATGACTTATTAATCTCTGAATCTGTCAAACCGGTCTGTTTAAAAACAGCTGCAAAATCATGGGTGGTTTTAATATCAAATACTGATTCGGCTCTTGAAGAGAGTATCAAAGGGAAATCAAATTTCCTATATAATCTATAAATATCTTTAAAATTAGAAATGATTTTTGACCTGGGAGACAGATAACTTCTTAAAACATCTTTAAAGCATAATTCAATAGCCACATTATTTTTTAGAGCCTCTTTTGCAAGTACATGATTTAAGCCGGAATCATATCTTCTAAAGTAAGGCCTTGATAAAACATCGATTTTTATGTTTTCCAATACTGCCCTATTTACCTTCAAATCCCCTCCGATAACAGAAATACAGGAAGATTTATCTCTAAATCTGTTAGCATATTTCCTAATTTCATTAACGTTTGAGGAATTAATCTCCAAAGTGTAATCAAAACCTATCTTATCACTCAACAATTCCTCCAAATCATTTTTAAACTCAAAAGCATTTAAAAATTCATCAGGACTGTATGAAAAATTAATATGATTCCAACCATAAAGAGAAGCCTCATTAGCCAGTTTAAGATTGTTTTCCAAGCTACTTCCTTTAATATTTAAATCATAAAACATAATAATCTGTTTAATTTTATCAATTAAATAATTTATTGATATTTGAAGAATTCAACATTCCAACTTACAGTCTCATCATAATCAATGGTAAATTCCACCGGTGAAGATGAAGTGTAGGTAAATGAATCTGATTTTGTTTTAACAGCGCTTTTTGAGTTCCAGTCAACACCGCCAGACTCGCCATTGGACCCTGAAACATACAAATGATTAGTTGCATAATTTTTAATCGGATAAGCTGAAAGTTTCACCATTATTTTTCCTTCAGGAACAGAAACTGTCTCAAATCCTGAACCTGATCCTGAAAATTTACCGATTGACTTCCATGATTTTGATTCAACTGCCTGTTTTGATGAAATAGATGCAGATTCCAAATCATTATTCTGATTTATATTTTGTGATGAATCCTCTTGTATAACAGCATTTTTTGGAACTTCCTGGGTATTTGTATTATTATTTAAAGCAAAAAATCCAATGCACCCAAGAAGAATAAAAATAATAACAATTAAAGATATTATTATAATCTTAGAGTTGCTTTTAGAAGCAGTATTTGAATCATATGCTTCAACCTCATTTAGAGGACTTCCGCATTTTGTGCAGTATCTAGCGTTACTTTTATTTTTAAAACCGCAATTGTCACATTCCATATAATCCCCATATAATTAAAGTCAATTGATATTAAATTTGATATTATTAATTTATAAATTAATCGAAAAATATTCTATAATAATCAAATTGGTGTGTATAATGTTATAAACTATTTTATAACATGAAATAGATAATATTCTATTATGTCAAAACAAAATGATGAACTCTTAAAGTTAACTTCCTATGTTCAGATTTCCAAATATAGAGAAAAAACATTAAAGTCTATTGGAGATGAAGTTAAAATTCCAACCAACATTGCAAAAGATAGTGGTATTAGAACTAATCATATTTCAAAAGTTTTAAGTGAATTGAAGAGTAAAGAAATTGTTGAGTGTATCAATGAAGAAGCCCGTAAAGGAAGGTTATACAGATTAACCGATACCGGAAAAGATGTATTGAAAAACATCGAAATCAAAGAAAAAAAATATTAGGAAATGTCAATTCCTTCCTTAATACTTTCCAATTCCATACGGGTCTCCGGTTTTGATGTTTCTTTAAAAATATCATACAAAATTTTTATTAGCATACTATTTTTAACATTTAACGGAAGACAATCATTTGTCTCTGCAAATATCGAATCATAATTTGGTTCATTTAAGTCCATTTTATACTGTAATTTTATTTCATGCCTTAAATCATGTCCAATATATCTTTCAAGATAGACAATAATTTCATTAGCAAATGAATTTCCAAACACCATCATAGTTCTAACAGATTCATCATCCAAAGAAGTATTTTCAACTAATGAATTAAATGATCCGTAATTCTGATATCCGAATGGGATGAATCTGCCTTCAACAGTGTGTGCACAGTATTCATTCATGATTTTAAACTCGGGAAGAGTTAAAAAATACCATATAAAGCTTTGCAATGTTGATGAGGTTCTGACTTTAAATATATCACACAGTAAAGACTCTATTATAGTAAATAAAAGATAATGAGCCAATTCATGAACAATAGTTGCTATTTGAATTGATTCATCCAATCTATCATCATAATAAATTCGATTACCTAAAAATATGAATCCCCGCTCATATCCCCTTGATTTAGGCTCGCATGGAGTAAAAATACTGGCCAGCTTTAAAATTTTATTTTTTATTGTATCGTCATAGATTTCTGTAAAATTGGCCCTTATAAAAATATCCGATAACAACTCATTGTATTTCTCATCACTTATACTGGCATTAGATAATAATTCTTCATTAAATTCACTAAACAACACATCAAAATCACTGATATAAATCGGATTTATCTGTTTATCGCATTTAATACACTTGTCTGCATAATCCAAATTAACTGACCCGCAATAAGGACAGATATGCTCATCAATAAAGCAATTACCGCAATGGGTGCAATAATTATTTTCTTTAAAGTTAAAAGTTCCGCAAACATCACAAATTTTCAAAAAAATCACTACCTAAACTTGCTTTTAAGGCTTTTTACTATCTTAATAGTGGATCTCCTAATCTTTATCATGTTTTTAATATTTTTACCGCAGTTAGAGCAAAATTCAGTATTCCAGTCAAGAATTTCACCACATGAACAAACAATTTTTGATTTAATTATTCTTTGGGGATTTAATGGCCTTTCGCAATTCTGACAGAATTTAAAATTCATTGGATTCTTCTGACCACAAACACAAACAATAAGGGAATTTTCTTTTGTTAAATTTTCTCCACACTCTATACAGAAAGAAGAATTAACATCATTTAAAGTGGAACAAGCACATAACAACATGACATCATTTAGTTGGGAATAATTAATAAGGGGCAAACCGCAATTTTTACAAAATTGTGTGGATTTTTCGTTTTCCTCTCCGCAAAAGCAAAAAACAGAATCTTTATACATTATATTGAAATTACTGTAGTTATTGTTATCCTCAAATGTCTCCTCTTCTTGAAGCTGTTTGCCACACATTTCACAAAATAAATCTTCTTTAGAATTAACTGCACCGCATTCACATAAAACACTATCCAAATTAAATTTTGGCTTAGATTTCTTTTTTAAAATTTTAGCCAGTTTACTGGGAGTTCTTTTTGCTCCGCACATATAGCAAAATTCATTATTAACATCATTTAGGTATCCGCAACGGCAGATTTCATATTGAAAATCGCGACGGCCGCTTAAAATAAATGGAGAAAAGTCAATAGGAAAATTAAAAAAGCCAATATTGTGTATTGGAGGTGCAAATACAGTAGACTCTTCTGTTTCATAATATCCAGTTTTAAAACCACAACCGGGACAATATATGTTATTTGGAAGAATTCTGTGGCCGCATTTTTTACAGTAATTTCCTAAAGTCATTTTACATCTTATTTTATTTTTTAGATAAAGATTGGATTTCTTCGACTACTTTATATAAAACCTCTTGTCCTAACCCTTCAATGTATTTAATAGAACCTGCACACTCATGGCCTCCACCATCAATACCTGCCTGAGGCACCTTTTCCATCATTTCAGATACAATTTCATTGACATTGAACCCGTATTGTTCATTAACTGCATCAGTAGCTCTAAATACTCCGAAATCAGGACCATGGCCTAATGTTACAATAGGTTTATCAATACCCAATTCATTTATTACTTTGTCATGGACAAATCCGCAAGTTTTACCTGGAGCAGGGAATGTAAACTTGTGTGCGTATTTTTCAACATCGATAATATTAAAGTATATTCCGTTATCAAACTTGGTTCTCTTAATATTTGGAAGAGCTGCTTTAAGTTGAGTATCAACCCTTTTTTGATATTCTTTATATAATGCCTCAATCATTTTTTCATGCTTATCAAGATTATCAACAGCCAAAATAGTGTCCATTATTCCCCTACCATTCATAAATCTTAGGAAATATGCTTCAAAATCAACACATTCCGCAATTTTAGCCAGGTGATCTTTAGTAAATCCTTTTTCATTGGCTATTTCCAAATACTGACAGACCTCACCACAGTCAGCCCTATCACCTAATGCAGCAACAGCAGGCAAATGTTTAATCTGATCTTTAACGTCGGGATTAATTAAATGGGCAACTTCTGCTGATATGGCTCCTGCAGTTAATTGTGAATCTCCGCCAACCAAATACGGATTTACATGACAGTCCACATATTCATCTACTGCAACTGTAGCGCCAAATATTTCCCCGTCCTTAACCTCCTTAGTTAATAGTTCACCTGGAGAGTGGTGGTCAATAACCACAACTTCAATATCATAGATTTTAGCCTGCATTAAGGCAACAATATCCTCTTCAGTTGATCCGTTGTCTAAAAGAACTATTAACGGTAACTTTTGACCATGCCTTTCCTGGTCTTCAAGGGCAAAAGACAAATCTTTAACAACATCCTCAAGTTCGTAAAATGGTGCCTTACTTGGAGATCTTTTGAAATAATAATATTGAGCATCATTGCTCGGATTTATTTCTTCTATCAACGGAATGACAGCTTTTTCCATTGCAACACCAGAACAAATACCGTCAGCATCATTGTGGTGCCTTATTAAAATTGTTCTGCCATCAAGTATTGCCCTTCTAATTCTTCTGGCCGCTTCCCTCATCTTCGGTTTAAGTCTGTTTAAAACATCACTTTTGACTAAGAAATCGACATGTTTCGGTTCGGCCTTCTTGTTTAATGCATCGTCGATTAAATTATGTAACTTATTGGCATTTTTCGCATCAAGTTTTACCATTGAAGATGATTCAATTTGTGTTTTTCCGCCATGTTCATTGACTTCCCCTACAACCTGTACAAAATCGCCAAGTTCGATTTCTGCATATGACCTCTCACCAGCCTTATCGAATGCAGCAATTTCAGCGGTAGCGCTCTCATCACGGATAATGAAAATGGTAGGCCCTGAAGTTTGCTGAATTTGTTGGACCTCACCGTCTATTCTAACCATACGACCTTTATTCTCTTCAAGTTTATCGATTAAAGTTCTTGGGAATGACTTAGTTAATTTTTTAATATTGTAATTTTCAACATGAGCCGGCGCCAAATCAATTTTTCTCTCTCGAGATTTAATGGATGTAATAAATACAATTACATCATCACCGACATTATACTCTGATACGTCACCTCTCATAAGTCCCCAAACATTATTATTCAAGCTGACAAAAGCGCCGTATTTTTCAGTTCGGGTAATTCTTCCCTTGTATAATTTATCCTTATCCATATCCCTCATTTCACATATGGAATCCAAGACATAAACATCCCTGGCCGCATTTCTACGGGCTTCAAATTCATCATGTTTAGTTTTCTCCAGTTTCCTTTTTTCTTCACAACTGGCACATAAATCATGCTGATTGCCGATTGATTTGCCGCAATCTCTGCAAACATTAATCTGACCGGTTCCATGACAGTGAGGACATTCCTGATAAACTTCAACCTGACCCTTTCCATTACATGCTTCACATGGAATATCTTCTTCCCCACCTAAGTCAAATTTTGCTTTTGCATTGCTTGTGATGCCTTTAAAATGGCTGCCTACATTAAAAGCATCTTCTTCAAAGCCTGTTCCTCCACAGGCATCACATTCCTTATAGTCCACAACTATTGAACCTATTCCTTTACATTTTGGACATTTAGTTTTCAATTTAAAACCTCTTAATTATATGATAAAATTTTGTTTGAATAAATTTGAATTGTTTTCAACTATTGCATTACGTTCATCCTGGTACTTTACCGCTTCATAAATCAAGTTATTGGCTTGTGAAGCATAATTAGTTCCCGTATAATTTGAATTTACTTTAAAATTATCAATAGCATCTATCAAATTATCAACAGCACTAATTTTTAACTCCAATTCCCTAATGACCGTGTCAATATACTCTTTTTGAACATCATTTATATCGGGAGAAAAATCCCTTTGAATATCTTTTAATTTATTTAGACTGTTATTATAATTATTTCCTGCAGATATTGCCTTATCCTTTGACTTGTCAAAACTTTTACCATTAACTAATTGAACTGCTTCATTATAGTCCTTATCTCCATTAACAATAGCGTCGCTAATCTCAGGCATGGTTTTATTAATGTTGTCTATTGAACTATCAATAAAGAAAATAGCTGCTGGAATAATTAGTAAAACTAAAATAAAAATTATTAATTTACTATAACTCGACACGATTTTAAGTTATATAAAAACAAGTTATTAAAATTTTTCATGAAAAAATATAATAAAAAAAGAAGTTTAAAAATAAATTTTAAACTTATTCGCTGGACCAGAGTCCATGCAAATTACAGAATGCATATGCCACGACACCATCAGCAATTTTGTCTGCGCCGATAGTGAAGGTCGCCTCTGCAACATCTCCTGGTTTGAAGGATTTTGCGTATTGTTCTGAGCCGGCTTCAACAACTAAAAATTGAATGAAATGGTCATCATCCATTGGATGGGCAACTTCACCGACTTTTACAGTTACATTATCTCCGTCAGTTTCTAAAACTGGTTTGTGTTTAGGAGCTTTGTCTCCTTCGGTTTGAACAGGGATTTTAATGAGATCCGGACTGCAGACTTCACCTTCTCCTTTAACAAACATTCCTAAAATACTTCCGCATACTTCACATTTTATAAAATTTGCCATTATAATCATCTCCGATAATTATTCAGTACTAATATTTATATTTCATATTGTATTTATTCTTATTGATAGTTTTCATAATAATTTTCAATGGCTGCCTGAAGACCGTCTGCAGCAAGATTTGAACAATGCATTTTAACTGGTGGAAGACCATCCAGATTGTTTGCAACATCATTTCTTGAGATTTTATATGCCTCATCTAGAGTTTTTCCAATAGCAATTTCAGTAATCATACTGCTGGTTGCAATTGCTGCTCCGCATCCGAAGGTTTGAAATGAGATATCCTGAATTACATCATCCTCCACCTTGATATAAATTGTCATTAAGTCACCACAGGTTGGGTTTCCCACAGTTCCCACACCGTCTGCATCTTCCATTTTTCTACAGTTTCTTGGATTTGTAAAATGATCCATCACTTTTTCTGAATAATCCATAATCAACATCTCCCACATGCATTTTTATGTTTTTTACACATTACATCTTCATAATCAATTTTCTGATTCCATAAAGGGGACATTTCCCTTAATCTTTCAACTGCTTTTGCAACCGCATTTACAAATTCATCAACATCAAAATTATCACTTTCAGGAGCAAGGGAAATCCTAAGTGACCCGTGCACATCAACAGGATTCAATCCCAATGCTGTTAAAACCGGAGATGCCATTAACTTATTAGAAGAACAGGCAGATCCAGTTGAAGTTTGATAACCTTCCGCATCAAGCAGCAAAATTAAAGATTCACCTTCAATTGCTTTAAATCTGAAATTGACTAAATTAGGCAATCTTTTTTCAACATCCCCATTTAGATAAGATTCAGGGATTGTAGTTAGCACTTTATCAATCAGATCATCTCTAATGGCTATTAACTTTTCATAGTGTTCCTCAAGTTGATTGTTTGCTAATTCGCATGCTTTTCCAAAACCAACAATTCCTGAAACATTTTCAGTACCTGACCTAAGTCCCCTTTCCTGACCTCCACCATGAATCAAAGGTTCAATCGGAGTTCCTTTTTTAATATACAATGCTCCAACACCTTTCGGACCATTAATTTTATGTGAAGATAAAGACAGCAAATCCACATTCAATTTCTCAACATCCACTTCAATTTTGCCGAAAGTTTGAACAGCATCACAGTGGAATTTAATGCCTCTTTCACGTGCAATTTTCCCGATTTCTTCAATTGGCTGAATAGTGCCTATTTCATTATTGCCGTGCATAACAGTAATTAAAATTGTTTCATCAGTTATTGCTTCCATTAAATCTTCAACCTTAATAATTCCATTTTCATATACCGGCAAATAAGTAATTTTAAAATCAAATGATTCTAAAAATTTCAATGTCTCAACAACTGCAGGATGTTCAATGCCAGTAGTGATTATATGTCTGCCTTTTTTAGCTAATTTAAAAGCAATACCCTTAATGGCCAGGTTATCAGATTCCGATCCTCCGCTTGTGAAAATAATTTCATCCGGTTTAGCATTAATTGCGTCAGCTACTCTCTGACGAGCAAGATTTAATGCTTTTTTAGACTCGCGACCTATGCCATAAAGAGTGGAAGGATTTCCAAACTCCTCTGTGAAATAGGGTTTCATTTCTTCAAAAACTTCTTTACTAACCTGTGTTGTTGCTGAGTTATCTAAATACATTTGCCATCCTCCGATTATCTTTTTTTTAAATAGATTTCATTCACTAGTCAATATTGTCAAGTGCATGACTTAAATCATCAATTAAATCATCAGCATCTTCAAGACCTATTGAAAGCCTAATAAAGTCCGGTGTAACTCCTGTTGCTTCTTGTTCTTCTGGAGACAATTGCTGATGTGTTGTACTTGCAGGGTGTATTGCAAGACTTTTTGCATCTCCAATATTTGCAAGAATTGAGAATAATTCCAATTTTTCAATTAATTTCCTGCCTGCTTCCTCACCTCCTTTAACACCGAATCCCAAGACTCCTGCAAAGTTATCTTTAAGGTATTTTTTATTATTTTCATAAGTTGGATGTGATTTAAGTCCAGGATAGTTAACCCAAGCCACTTTAGGATGACTTTCTAAAAATTTTGCAACTTTAAGTGCATTTTCAGAGTGTCTTTTTACACGCACATCCAGGCTTTCAAGTCCCTGCAAGAATATGAAACTGTGTACAGGTGCCTGGGTTGCTCCTAAATCCCTCAATAGTCTTGCTCTTGCCCTTACAGTAAAAGCAATGTTTCCAAGTTCAGGAACATCACCAAACGCATCCCAGAATACAAGTCCGTGATAACTTGGATCAGGTTTTGTGAAGTTATCAAACTTGCCGTTACCCCAGTTAAATTTACCTGAATCCACAATATATCCTCCAACGGCAGTTCCGTGACCGCCAACATATTTAGTTGCAGATGCTGCAATCACATCAGCTCCATGCAATAATGGCCTGACCAATCCAACACCAACAGTATTGTCTACGATTAACGGAATATCATGTGAATGTGCAATTTCTGCCAATGCTTCAAAGTCCGGAACATCCAATTTTGGGTTTCCAATTGATTCCACATATATTGCTTTGGTTTTTTCATCAATTGCCTCTTCAAATGCTTGCAGGTTCTGTGAGTTTACAAATTTAACTTCACGGGCCAAATCTTTAAAAGTGTAGTTAAATAATTGATAAGTACCACCGTAAAGGTTGTCAGCAGAAACAATGTTGTCACCAGGACTAGTTACGTTTAAAATTGCATATGAAATTGCTGCAAGACCACTTGATGTTGAAATAGCAGAATTACCTCCTTCGATAGCGGCAATTCTTGCTTCGAATACATCGCTGGTAGGATTGGTAAGTCTGGAATAAATTTGACCAAACTCTTGAAGGGCGAATCTCCTAGCAGCTTCATCCGCATCTTTAAATACATATGAAGTTGTCTGATAAATCGGAACCGCTTGAGCTCCAGTTGCAGAATCAGGCTGTTGGCCTGCACGTACACCTAATGTTGCTAATCCGTAATTTTTATTTGTCATTAATTATCACCTTTATAATCTGATTTTTGTGAATATGTCACGTGTTATATTCACATATAACAATAGTTATTTTTTATATATAAATGTTTTGATAAACCTAAAAAAATATTGAAAACTGAAGATAAAAATTAATGGAAAAAAGTAATCAGTAAAATAAAAAGTTGAAAAACAGAAGTAAAAAAAAGAATAGGAAAATATTTTCCTAATCCTCAATTTCATAATTTAATGCTATTAAATCATCTCTAATCTTATCAGATAATTCATATTGCTTATTCGCTCTTAACTCAGACCTGACATCAGTAATCAATTTAAGTAAATCATCTGAACCGGCATTAACCTCTTCAGCTTCAAAGCTGACGCCGAAGATATGTGCCGCATCATCTAAAAATGTTTTAATGGCTATTTTATCTTCATCAGATAATGCAGATAACTGATTTTTAGTATCGTTTATCAATCCAAAGATGGCTGCAATTGCCTTTGGAGTGTTAAAGTCATCATCCATACTATTGAAGAATTCATCTTTATGGGAAGTTAAAACATCACATTCATAATCATTTCCGTCAGCTTCAACATCCAAAAGTTCATAATATTTTCTAATCCTCTCCAAACTTCTTTCAGACTGGTGAAGCGAATCTTTTGAAAAGTCAATCGGACTTCTGTAGTGAGTTGAAAGTACAAAGAATCTGAAAGTGTCAGGTTCGTAATCTTTAAGCAATTCACGGATTGTAATGAAGTTATTTAATGATTTTGACATTTTTTCCCCATTAACATTTAAAAATCCGGTATGTAACCAGAACTGCACCATAGGAGCTTTTCCTGAAACTGCCTCCATTTGAGTAATTTCCGCTTCGTGATGAGGAAATATTAAGTCAAGTCCTCCTCCGTGAGCATCATACTGGGGTCCGAAGTAATATTCTGTTATTGCAGTATCTTCAATGTGCCATCCAGGCCTTCCGTCGCCCCATGGAGACTGCCAGGTAGGTTCATCCACTCCACTACGTTTTTTCCAAAGTGCAAAGTCCTGAGGATTCTTTTTGGCAGATTCTGCAATATCCCTATGGGATTCTAATTCTTCAACATTCCTATTTGAGAGCTTGCCGAATTCCGGAAACTTATCAATTTCAAAGTAGACTCCGTCTTCAGTTTCATAGGCAAATCCCTTGTCAATCAATCTTTGAATTTGGTCTAAAATTTCATCAACATGATCAGTTGCCCTTGCAAATAAATTAACATTATTTACATTTAATTTATTCATGTCTTCAATGTATCTCTTTTCATATTTGCGAGCCAACTGGTCTGCCGGAATGCCGCTTTCTTTTGACCTGTTAATGATTTTATCATCAATATCAGTAATATTTTGAATATAAAATACGGCATAACCCCTGTATTCCAAATATCTTTTTATTGTATCAAATGAAATGTAAGTTCTACCGTGCCCAATATGAGCATCATCATAAACAGTAGGACCGCATACAAATAAGTTAACTCTATTTTTATTAATAGTCACAAAATTCTCTTTACTGCGAGTTAAAGTTGAATAGACGTCCATAAAAAATAACCTCAAAAAATAGTAATTAAGAAAGGCAAGTGAGGGATTTGAACCCCCGTATTATGGTCTGCAGCCACACACCTAAGCCACTCGGTAAACTTGCCATTAAAATTAAAGGATATTAAAATATTAGTAAATAATAGTTTAAATACTTTACTATTATTTCCAACATTTACCTAATTTATCTCAGAACCCAAACAAGATTGGCAATCCTCACTAATGTGTGATTTGTCAATGTCAAGTTGTTTTAATACATCAGATATATTCACATTATTACAAATTTTACAAGTTCTCGGAATTAAATCTGCTTTAGTAGCTTCACCTTCAAAAAGCTGATTAGCAAATGTTTGAATCATTTCCCTTACATCTTCATCAAGTCTAATTCCACTACCTCGCTTATCAGTAATATATTGAGACACAGCAGGCTGAGTAATATCCATAAGTTCAGAAACATCCTTTTGCTTCATTCCCAAATTTAAAAGTTCTTTAGCTAATTCAGATCTAATAGCCGGTATAACATACCATACAACAATTTCACAAGGCGGCTTCATATCTAATCACTTCTATTTCTTAAACAAATTTTCCAAATCTTCCTGTTCATCATTAGAATCATCAGCCAAGCATATCTCATTTTTATCAAATAAAATTTTGATTTGCTCATCATTTTCCTGAAGATGCTTTACTATAGTTCTAAATGCGTCGGCAACAGGGTCCGGAAGTTTATCATGGTCTAAATCAACTCTTTCATGAGGCACACCTTTACGTTTTACAATACGGCCTGGAATGCCTACACATGTTGATTCAGGAGGAACGTCTTTTAAAACAACAGCACCAGTACCAATTTTAGAATACTCTCCAATAGTAATATTACCCATTACTTTAGCACCGGCACCAACAATAACTCCTTTTTCAATAGTCGGGTGTCTTTTAGTCTTTTCAGTACTGGTTCCTCCAAGAACCACACCCTGATAAATTAGCACATCATCGCCAACAATTGTTGTTTCTCCAACAACAACACCCATACCATGATCAATAAATACTCGTTTACCAAATGTTGCACCGGGGTGAATTTCAATACCAGTAACAGATCTGGCTATATTGGAATTGATACGTGCCAAAAGTTTGAAAGAATGATTCCACAGCCAATGGCTCACTCTATGCATTAATAAAGCATAAAAACCAGGATAACATAAGAAAATTTCCAATGTTGACCTTGCAGCCGGATCCTTATCTTTGATAGCTTTAATTTCATCCCTTAAATTTTTAAACATTGATAAACCTCTATATATTAATGTTATTCTGTTTATCTATATAACATATAGTATATATAATTTATCTTATTTAAATAACCATTCTTCAGATAGGTATCTCTCACCGTTATCCGGTAAAATAGCTATTATTCTTTTGCCCTCATTTTCTTTTCTTTTAGCCAATTGCAAAGCAGCCCAGGTTGCTGCTCCAGAAGAAATGCCTGTAAAAATACCCTCATGCTTAGCAAGTTCAATTAATGTTTTTCCGGCTTCCTCGCTAGGTACGGGAATAACCTCATCAATTACACCAGAATCATAAATTGATGGAACAAACCCTGCACCGATTCCCTGGATTTTATGAGGTCCTTTAATACCTTTGGATAAAGTCTGTGACTCTTCCGGCTCAACAGCAACAATTTTAACATGAGGAAGCGCCTCTTTTAAAGCTTTACCTATTCCTGTTATGGTTCCGCCAGTCCCTACTCCTGCAACAACATAATCAACTTCTCCATCAGTATCCCTTAAAATTTCCTGACCGGTTGTTTTATAATGGATGGCTACATTAGCTTCGTTGTCAAATTGGCCCAAAATTATTGAATTAGGGTTTTCTTTATGCAATTCTTCAGCCTTTTTGATGGCTCCGCCCATACCTTCAGAACCTGGTGTTAATACAATTTCAGCGCCAAAAATAGCCAAGAGTTTTCTTCTTTCAATAGACATTGTTTCAGGCATTGTCAGTATTAATTTATAACCTTTTGCAGCAGCAGCAAATCCTAAACCAATACCTGTGTTTCCACTGGTAGGTTCGATGATGACAGAGCCTTTCTTTAGCAGTCCTTTCTCTTCTGCATCCTCAATCATTGAAACAGCAACACGGTCTTTAACACTGCCTGTCGGGTTGAATGACTCCATTTTTACATCAATTTCTGCATCTAAATCTTTTGTTAAATTGTTTAATTTTATAATTGGAGTGTTTCCAATAGCATCAATTACGCTATCAAGCACTCCTCTTTTTAATTCTGGAATATTTACCATTTTTATTCACCAATTTTTTAAATTGAATTATACAAGTAAATCTGAAAAGTTATCTTAAAATTGTATAACTATTGTTATATTATAATTATTTACCTTATAAATGTTTTGGAAAAAAATCTAAAGAAAAGAAATTAAATATTTTCTCTAAAATAATCGCAGATTTCACTGCACGGACAGATTTCGCAATCAGGTGAGATGGGTTTACAGATATTCTGGCCAAACTGAACCATCAAATCATTCAATTTAATCCATAATTCTTTAGGAGTGATTTTAGTAAGTTCAACTTCAGTATCATCAGGATTTTTAGTATCCACTAAACCCAATCTATTTGAAATTCTGTGAACATGAGTATCTACAGGAATTGCCGGAAGCTCAAAAGCAAAAACCATAACGCAGTTTGCAGTTTTTCTGCCAACACCCGGAAGTTTTACCAGCTCGTTTACCGTGTCTGGAACTTCCCCGCCATATTGGTCAATTAGGATTTGAGATACTTCTTGAATTCTTGAAGCTTTTACATTATAAAAACCCGCAGGCCTTATTAATCCTTTTATATCATCAATTGGAGCTTCAACAACTTCATAAATGTCTTTATATTTGTCAAACAGATTATTGGTAGCCTGATCAGTATTCTCATCACGGGTTCTTTGAGAAAGAATAGTTCTGACTAATACTTTATAGGGGTCATGATTAAGAAATGTTCTTATCTCAAAAATACCTTCCAGATTCTCAATTAATTTAATTACACGTTCTTCCTTATTCATTCAACCAACTCCAGTTCAAAACCGAGTTTTGCCATTGACTCAATGAAATTGGGAAATGAAACATCAAATACTTCCCCATCAGTAATTTCAATATCATGTTTTAGCCCAATCAATGAAAACGCCATTGCAAGCCTGTGGTCCCCATGTGAATCAACAATACCTGAGGAAACCCCTCCGGTTATGCTCATTCCGTCTTCATGCTCTTCTAATCTGCAACCCAATTTTTCCAATTCACGGCAAGTTGTATCGATTCTGTCTGTTTCTTTCACTCTTGCATGAGCAACACCTGTAATGTTTGTTGTTCCTTCAGCCAGTGCTGCTAAAACTGCAACAGTAATTAATAAATCAGGAGCATTTGACAAATCAACATCAATAGCTTTCAAATTTCCGTTTGATGCGATTTCAACATAGTCCTCACCATAAATAACAGTTGCACCCATCTTTTGAAGAATATTCAGAATATATTTATCACCTTGTTTAGAATTTCTAAATAAATTTTTAATTTTAGCTTTTCCGCCATGAATTGCGATTAATGCAAGTAAATAAGATGCTGAGGAATAGTCTCCTTCAACAGTGTAGTCACAAGCGACATAATCTTGTTTGGTAATTTTAAACTCATCAATTCTGCAAGTCTGATATTCCTTATTACATGTTTCATGTTTTAAATGGCGGGATTTATTTAATTTAACTCCGAATTTGCCCATAATCTCCAATGTCATATCAACATAAGGTTTTGATTTAAATTCCTGCAAAACATATAATCCAACACCATGTTTAGACAATGGAGAGGAAATTAAAATTGATGAAATAAACTGTGAACTAACATTGCCCATAATATTAGTTTCGCCACCATAAAATCCGGGTTTAATCAATATTGGTGCTTTTTCATTATTTTTTAAAGAATTCACTTCAATCCCCAAAGGTTTTAAAGCATCAATCAAAAGTCCCATAGGCCTTGTTTGAAGAGATTCATCACCTGTTAAAATAACTTCATTATCACTTAATGCAGATACCGATGTCATTAGCCTTAACGTAGTTCCCGAATTTGCCAAATCAATTGGCCCATCACAGGAATTGTGGAGTTTACCTCCAGTTCCAGTAACTTCCAGATAACCTTCATTTTTAGTTATTTTAGCCCCTAATGCTTTGCAAATCCTAATTGATGCAAAAGTATCTTCAGAATATAACATGTCATACAATCTTGAAGTTCCTCTGGCCAGACTGGCTAAAATCACTGCTCTGTGTGAGTAACTTTTAGATGGAGGTGCTTTAACCTCACCACCTATATCTGAAATATTCTTTACCCTAAGAATCATTGTTTATCATTAATATCTTTTGATTAGATTCAATAAATAGTTACCGAAATTATAAGGATGCGTCTTTGAAAGCAAACATACAATTGTAGAATCATAATCATGATAAATAAATCTATGACTGATAAAACATGATAATCGCTTTAAAAAAATACATAAGTATAATATGCAGTAATTAAAAAGATAATGATGTGATATTATGGGATTTTTAGATAAAGTAGTTGGCCATGCCGAAGTAGGTGGAGACACCTCATATGTAGAAGAATACCTCGCTCCAGGCGAAGAAATCATTCAGTCATTCCATTTTGTAAGAGATGCCATCATCTTAACCAATTATGGAATATATACTATAGATGTTCAAGGCATTAGTGGCAAAAAGGTAGAAGTTAAATTTTTCCCAAAAAATACAATTAGAACTATTTCTTTTGAAACTGCAGGAACACTTGACTTTGATGTAGATATTAAAATTGGTGTGAGCAACAATCCAGTAGTATTGATTGAAGGCGGATCAATGAACGTGCCGATTTCATTTAAAGTTCCAAGAGCCCAAACAGAAGAAGCAAAACAAGTTATTCATTTAGTAAAAGAACATTATTTATTATGAGCTATTTTTATAGCTTACACTTATTTTTTAATAAAAAATATAAATTGAGAAGCAATTATCTAATTACTTCAACAATCATATCCAAATTATCAGACTGTAGGATATCAACTTTCTTACCGGATGCACCTACAACCTCTCTTTTGATATTCAACATGCTTTCAGGCACTACAATTTCACCAATTGAAAGTTCATGAGATTCATCTAAAACAGCGGCAATTTCATCAATACTGTTAGATTTTAAATAACCAATAATTTTACCAGCATCCCCTTTGAATTTAGGTCCTATTTGAGACATGTCAGGTTCTATTTCAATGATTTTTTCATGAACTTCCGGTTTTCCGGAACTAATTTCCAGATTGTTGATTTTTAAAGTACCTTTAATATCATCTTCAAATTGATTAAATACATCAACTAAATCCTCATCGGAAGTATATACATTTACTTCGCTAAGTTCAGCATTTAACGGTATTTTCGAAGCTGATTTAAATCTTCTTACTTCATCAATCAATTCAACTGTAGTTTCACCTTTAGTTTCCATATCTTCATTGATTAATTCTTCATTTACTTCAGGCCATGAAGCAGCATGAATAGATTGGTTGTCGAAGTATTGATATACTTCCTCCACAAAGAATGGAACAATAGGAGAGAGTAATTTTAAAGAGGTTTCAACAACGCATCTTAGAGTGTATTTTGCAGCCCTTCTAGATTCATCTGGAACATCAGTATACAATCTATATTTTACAGATTCTATGTATTCGTCACAGAAATCATGCCAGAAGAACTTTTCAATAGAACTGATAGTTTCTGCATAGTTGTATTCAGAAAATGCCTCATCAACAATCTTATTTAAGTTGTTAAGTTTAGATAAAATCCATAAATCTAACGGGTCCAAGTTGCCTTTAACGTCTCCGTAAGATACCTCTTCATCAAAAATATGCATACTGATGAATCTGAATGCATTCCAGAATTTTCTCAAGAATCTGTATCCGTGTTTTATTTCTTTCCAGTCAAAGATTACATCAGATCCAGGTACGCTGTTTGCAGCCCATGTTCTAAGAGCATCAGCACCGTATTTCTCAATTACCTCTTCCGGTCCGATTACATTTCCTCTGGACTTACTCATTTTATATCCGTCTTCACCAAATACCATACCATTAATTACAATATCGCTGAATGGTTTTTGATTTGTTAATGCCAAACATCTGAGGGTTGTGTAAAATGCCCATGTACGGATAATATCGTGTCCTTGTGGACGTATATTGGAAGGAAAGTGGTTGACATAATCTTCATCAGGCCATCCTGCAATAGACAATGGGGAAATGGATGAATCCATCCAGGTGTCTAAAACATCTTCTTCAGGTATAAATTCCTCACATCCGCATTCACAAGGGTGTTTTGGTTTATCCTGTGTTGGGTCAATCGGCAAATCTTCAGCATCAGGCAATATTACTTTTCCACAGTCTTTACAATACCATACTGGAATCGGAGTTGCAAATATTCTTTGTCTTGAAATACACCAGTCCCATTCCATTGAATCTGCCCAGTTTAACATACGGGATTTCATGTGTTCAGGCACCCAGTTCATTTCATCTGCCGCGTCCTTAGTCTTTTCAATCAAATCCCTTACAGCTACAAACCATTGTTTTTTAACAAGAATTTCAATAGGAGTTTTGCATCTCCAGCATTGACCTACATTTTGCTCTACTTGTTCTTGTTTTAATAAGTAGCCTTCAGCATCCAAATCTTCAATAGTCTGTTTTTTACAAGACTGCAAATCCATTCCTTCATATCTTCCGGCTGCAGATGTCAATGTACCGGTTTCATCAATTGCATCAATGATTTCAAGGTCATATTTATTTACCCAACTTACGTCAGTTTTATCCCCAAAAGTACAAATCATTACTGCACCTGTACCAAATTCAGGGTCCACTTCTTCATCTGCAATGATTTTTACTTTTTGATGAGAAAGAGGAACTTCCACATATTTGCCTAAAAGGTGGGCGTATCTTTCATCTTCCGGGTGAATTACAACAGCCACACAAGCAGACATCAATTCCGGTCTTGTAGTGGCAATTAAAATACCTTCAGTTTTAGAGTCCGCCTGCTTTCCTGATGTTTGTGAAGATACAATATCATCATAAGAATCTTCAACAGCTGGAGGGAAGTTTACATAATTTAAGAATGTGGTATTATCACTGTATTCGACTTCTGCAAATGCAATAGCTGTCTCACAACGAGGACACCAGTTTACAGGGTGAATGCCCTGATAAATCAGCCCTTCATCATACATTTTTAAAAATGAATATTGAGTTCTTCTCATATATTCAGGAGTCATTGTAACAAATTCACGATTCCAGTCCTGTGAAAAACCCATAGCCTTCATTTGTGATTTCATGCTTGCAATATTTTCAGTAGTCAAATCAACACAATATTGTCTGAATACTGCTCTTGAAACATCATTTTTCTTAATTCCATGAGTTTCTTCAACTTTTACTTCGGTTGGAAGGCCGTGACAATCCCATCCCTGTGGGAACAATACATCATGTCCTTTTAATCTTCTGTATCTTGCGTTCATATCAATATAAACCCAATTTAAAACATGCCCTAAGTGAATAAGTCCTGTTGGGTATGGTGGGGGAGTATCAATTATGTATCTGGGACGGGATCCATCTCCAATGTATTTGTAGATGTCCTCATCTTCCCATTTTTTCTCCCATACCTTCTCTTTTTTAAAATCATAGTCTTTTGGGATTTCTTCATTTGCCATATATTTTCTCCTAATAAATAATAGATAATAATAATATTATTAAATATGTATTTTCTTATTTAAAAAAGTATCATGAAACTTGCATAATTTCAGGAAAATTAAACAAAATTTTCAAAAATAAAAACTATAATAGTTAACTATATTATATAATAAAATTAAAATTATTAATATTATCAATAATAAAAGGACTGTGAAAAAATGCAAATGATATGGTTTTATGTTGCTATTGTTTTAGCTATAAGCGATGTATTGCACACCACACTCATGTGGAAAGTTTTTAATAACTTTTATATTCTGTTGGGTGGTTTGATTCAACAATCCACACATTCCACATGGCAAACTTGGGCAATACATGAAATAATGGAAGCAGGATTTCATTTTATTGTAGTGTCAGTAGTTTTCTTAAATCCGATTATTGGAATTCTAGCAGGCCTAATTCATTTTGTAATAGATATAACTCATACACTGTTTTTACCAGGTATGGGAGAATTAGAACATAGAGCTCTTCATTTTGTTATTGAATCTCTATTTTTCATGTTAATCTATGGATTATAGAAATAATTAACGGAGTTATTAAATGCCAGTTATAACATTTAAATATCAAGATTTAAAAGATTTAGGAATCGATATGGAAAAAGAGGAACTGATTGACACCTTACCAATGATGTCTAGTGATATTGAAGATTTTGACGATGAGGAAATCAAAGTGGAATTTTTCCCGAACAGACCGGATAACCTGTCTGTTGAAGGAGTGGCTAGATCATTTAAAGGATTCATCGGTCAGGAAGTCGGTTTTCCAGATTACGAAGTTAAAAAATCCGATGATTATGTTACTGTAGACAGAGATGTTGCAGAAATTAGGCCCTATATTGGATTTGCTAAGATTGATGATGTTGACTTTGCTGGCGATAAACTCAAATACATTATGGATTTCCAGGAAAACCTCCATTGGGTAATTGGAAGAGACAGAAAAAAAGTAGCTATAGGTATTCATAATGCAGATGTTGTTAACGGACCATTTAAATACATTGCAACACCAGTAGATGAAAATAAATTTGTTCCATTAGAAAAAGATTGTGAAATGACTCCAAATGAAATCCTAACTGAACATGACAAAGGTAAAGATTACGCTCACCTAATCCAGGATTTTGACAAATATCCATTAATTCTTGATAAAGATGACCAGGTTTTATCTATGCCTCCAATCATTAACGGAGAATTAACCAAACTTACAGAAGACACACACAACATTATTGTTGATGTAACCGGAACTGATGAAAGAGCAGTTAACCATGCATTAAACATTATCTGCTCATCATTTGCAGAAGTTGGTGGTCAAATCAGATCCATGGAAGTTAAATACGAAGATAAAACTATTTCAACACCAGACTTAACTCCACAAGAAATGAATGTTCATGTAGATACTGCCAATGAACTGATTGGAGGAACTACTTTAACTGCACAAGACATTAAAGAATTGCTATTAAAAGCACGTTTTGATGCTGAAATAATTGATGATAATGAAATCAAGGCAATTATTCCTTCTTACAGAATAGACATATTGCATGAAGTGGATATTGTTGAAAACATTGCCATACAATATCACATTAATGATGTAGTATCCAAACTTCCGGACATCAACACTGTTGCTTATGAAAACAACTGGTTTAAAGCAGAAAGCACCATCCGTGAAGTAATGGTCGGTTTAGGATTCCAAGAAGTAATGAGTTTAATGCTTACAAACGAAGAGGCTCACTATGAAAAAATGAACCAGGAGGAAAAACCTCATGTTCAAGTTGCAAAACCTATTACAATCGATAGAACTATGATTAGAACCAGTTTAATCAACTCATTAATGGAATTTTTAGAAGACAATAAACATGAAGATTTGCCGCAGAAAATATTTGAAATCGGAGATGTCTTATATCTTGATGATACAAAAGAAAACAAAACTGTTTCTTCTAAAAAATTAGCTGCATTAGTATGTCACTCAACAGCCAACTTTACTGAAATCAAATCCATCATGACAAGCGTTTTAGCAAACTTAGGTTACACCATGGAAATTAGTGATAGTGAAAACAAAACTTTTATTGAGGGAAGGGCTTCCGATGTAACCGGTGAAGCCCAAAAAGGCACAATTAAAGGATTCTTTGGTGAGGTTTCACCTGAAGTAATTACAAACTTTACTTTAGAGTATCCTGTAATTGCATTCGAAATTGAGTTTATTAATAAATAAATTCATTACTTTTTCTTTTTTAATTATTCGCCAGCCATTGTCAAAGTTATCGCCCTATTATTTCTTGAACCCTCCAGTTCAATGAAAAACACGGATTGTCAGGTGCCTAAATCAAGTTTTCCATTTTTAATTGGTAAACATTGATTAAATTATTTTGTCGCTACAATTGCCATCCATTGGACAAACTTATCCAAAAAAGAACTATGGTCATAATCATCAACAACAGTTTTTGTTTCGCCATCAATTTCTTTTATTATTTCCTTTTTATTTTTACCGTCCCTCAAATAAACTGTAATTTGTGAATAATCATTATTCTGTAAAAATTCAGTGATTTCCTCAGCATTATATACAGTCATGTCAATTAATTTTTCAAATACTTTCATGATTAGGTTATCTGATCCGCTTGATTCCATTCCAATCAAAAATATTCCGCCGGGTTTGAGAACTCTTTTCACTTCGCCAAAGCATTTTTCAATATCCGGCCAGAAATAGACTGTTTCAAATGCTGTCACTATATCAAAAGTGTTATCTTCAAAGGGCAGACTTGCAACATTGCCCTCAATAACCTTTACCTTGCCATCATATATTTCCTGACGGTTTACTTCTCGTGACAAATTCACACTTTCAATACTGTAATCAATACCATATACCATTTTTGCCTTTTTTGCCATCCTATTAATGTTAATTCCACCACCACAGCCCACATCTAGAATAATATCATCTGGTTTTATGTTCAAATGCTTTAATCCCCATAGTGAAACTGGAGTGTGTCCCTTGTTCATTGATTTTAATTGAAAATTACCTAATTTTCCTTCTGGTTTTCTCATATTGTCAAAAAATCCCATTATATCACCTTCGAGATGAATCCGTTAACTTTTTTAGAATAATTTAAATAATCTTGACCCCATTTATCAATTAACCATGTTTCTTCGGTTTTTAAAATTACAACTGTTAAAAATGCCCAGATAATTACCGGCAAGACAAAAAAGATATTTTGAGAGATTAATATTAACCCTACAGCAATATAGAAAAATAAGGCATAGATTGGATGCCTTAGATAATCACATATTCCAGTTGTAACCAAGTTATTGTTTTCAACTTCCTTATCAATCTTTGAGATTAGAACTGTTGGAATCCAAAAAGCAATACCAAAAATTATTAATATTGTCCCTAAAATTAGAAAGACCATATTTAATTCGTTTATTTTGTAAATTGGGATTAAATAATAGTATGATAAAATGGAGGAAATTATTGTTATGATTCCAATTATTGAAATTAAATATGGTCCTATACCAAAAACTGGCAAATGATTTTCATCCATAATATTAATATGTTTTTATACTATAAATAATTTAGGTATACCTAAATTTAACTTATTGCTCCCTTAAAAAGAAGTCCTTCAGTTTATCTTCATCGATTTTATAATTGCCTATAATTTGACCATCATCAAAATGCAATATATGAGAGCAAACCTCACAAATCAGTTCAAAATCGTGTGTTATGATGAAAGAAGTAATTCCCCGGCTCTGCAAATACCTTAAGTTTTCTGAAACCTGTCTCATGTTTTTTAAATCAAGCCCACTTGTAGGCTCATCAAAAATCAATATTTCTTTTTTAGATGCAATAGCTGATGCAATAGCCACTCTTTGCTTTTCACCACCAGACAAAGCCATTGGATGAGCATCTTTTAAATGCATCAGGTTTAAATTTCCAAGAATATTTTCAGCCGATTCAATATCTTCTTCATCCATACTTAACAGGACCTCATCAAGAACACTTTCTGTAAACAATTGGTGATTTACATCCTGCATTACCATATAAGATTTTTTAAGTCTATCATTTCTTTTCAAAGCACTTCCATTAAAAATTAACTCACCTTTACATGATTTTTTAAGACCGCATAAACAATTAGCAAACGTTGATTTTCCAGCACCGTTTTTACCAATAATGGCAATAATTTCATTTTTTGGAATTTTAACATTGCCAATATCTAAAACCTGTGATCCACCATAGCTGAATTTGAAGTTTTTAAGTTCTAAAAATTCCCGATTCTCAGAGTAGTATTCTTCTCTTTTCAATTCCAAATTATTCAAATTTAATTGCCGTAATCCAAAATCCTGATGAGTTATATTTTTAAATTCATCAATTGACCATTCATTAGTTATTTTTCCTTCTTTAAGAAATATGGCTCTGTCAACAACATCATTTAAAAAGAACAGTTTATGTTCGGCAATAATCACTGTTTTTCCCTGATCTTTCCATTTTTTAATTATTTTTTCAAAATCCCAGCTTGACTTTGAATCCAAATTGGAGGATGGTTCATCTAAAACCAGGATATCCGGACAAACAGCTGATACTGATGCACAGGCAATTTTCTGCTTTTCACCGCCAGATAACTTGAAAATATTCTTATCAACTAAGTTGTTAATGTTAAAATCATTAACTACATTAACTAACCTTTTTTTAATCTCATCAACATCCATTGATATGTTTTCACATCCGAAAACCAGCTCTGAAGTTGTATCGACATTGAAAAATTGTGTTTTTGGGTTTTGAAAAACAGAACCTATATGCTTTGAAATTTCATATATAGGCATTTCACTGATTAAATCATTTTTCAAATAAACATTTCCCTGTCCTTTACCCTCAAAGAAATTTGGAATAAGCCCATTTAAAAAACGTGTGAGGGTTGTTTTTCCACAACCTGACTCGCCACAAAGCAGAATCACCTCACCTTTTTCAATGTTTAAATTAATATCAGTTAAATTTTGAGTATCGTCATTGTTCGTATATGTAAATGAAACATCATCCATTTTAAGCAATTAAAACACCTCTCAAAAAATTATATACATATATTCCGAAGCCTATGAATGTTATTGTTAAAAGGGCGTAATCCAGTTTAGTTAGTTTTACTTCAAATAAATGAGTTCTATGCTCTGGATTGCTGAGACCTCTTGTTAGAGATGCAGCAGATAGTTCATCTGCAGTTTTAATGGCACTAATCAAGATAGGAACCATATAAAATTCTATTAATTTTAAAGGGTTTTTCAAAGATTTAACTGATAGGCCAAATCCCCTCATTTTCATTGCATTGGTTATTGATTTTATCTCTTCAAAAACTGATGGAACATATCTAAACACAACTGAGACAGGTATGATAATGTCTCGTGGAATACTGCTTTTTTCCATAGATGAAATAAATTCACTTACTTTTGTTGTTGTTATAGTATAATATCCCATCATAATAATCGGCAACATTCTAGAAACTGTATAACTAAAAGTTATCAACAGTATAGCCAGAAAACCAGTTGCAACTGGGAGAATATAAATCTGGACATATTTTGCAAGAATATAAGCTGCAATATAGATTAAAGAAGCCTTTTTATGATTTGTGAAGAATAAACAAATAAATGGAATTAAAACTAAAATTCCACTGACATATAATGACACATCATTGAAAACCATAAAACTTAAAATAACTAGAATAAGAATTTTAGTTCTTGGATCTAGATTAAAATTTAGTTCTAATCCCATAATCACACCTAAGCTATACCTGCTTTTTCAAAGTGTTTTTTCAATACGATTTTTCCAAGATATGCACTTGCAACACCTACAATGAATGTTAAAATAACTAAGATTATTAAAACTCCACTGTTAAGAAATGGGGTGATAACATTAACATAATCATTTCCCATTGAAACACGCATTGCTTCCATGAAATAATCTCTTAAAATGAAAAATGGCAACATATTACCCATAATCCCCATTATAAAAACACCATGACTAATAATTGAGTTTTTGATTGAGGAATAATTACCCATTTTTAAGATACAATCAGCAATGAATGCAAATAAAGTGAATACAATTATTGGTATCCATGTGTGACCGCTTAAAAACATTATTATACCCAGAATTAACCCCAGTAATGTAACCATTCCAAATTTAGAAACTCTTGTTAAAAACAGCATATATGGAATTCCACAAATCAATGCAGCCAAAATTGGTAATGCCAACATTAGAATAGGAATATAACCTAGCATTCCAAATACAAATATTAATACTATTAATATCACTGCAAAAACACCTACAGTGATTAAATCCTTCACATTTAATCTTTCAGACATAATTTTTCTCCTAAATTTTTTTAAGGAAATCAGATTACCCATTCCCCACTTAAATTTTGTAAGTCGACCATTTTCTTAAACAGTCCATTTTGAGCTAATAATTCCTCAGGTGAACCTTGCTCAGCGATTCTACCTTCATCGAGAACAATAATTTTATCGGCATTTGCTATTGTACGCATCCTATGAGCAATAATTATCACAGTCTTGTTTTTAATTAACTGAGATAACGCTTTTTGAATCTTAGATTCATTTTCAACATCCAAAAATGATGTAGCTTCATCCAGAAGAATGACATTAGCATCCTTAAGCAATGCCCTTGCAATTGAAATTCTTTGTCTTTGACCCCCAGATAACAACTCACCATTTTCACCAATGACCTCATCATAGCCATCAGGAAGTTTTTGGACAAAATCTTCACATTCTGCAAGTTTTGCAGCCTCAACAACTTCTTCATCAGTTGCATCCTTTTTACCGACCCGAATATTTTCCAGAATTGAAGTATTAAACAGCATCACATCCTGAAAAACAATTGAGAAGTTTTCCAAGAGTTTTTCACTATCCAGTTTTGACAAATCATGCCCTCCCAGAATCACTTCACCAGAAACTGGATCCCAGAATCTGGCAGCCAGTTTGGAAACCGTGGATTTTCCACCACCTGAAGGTCCAACAAGCGCTGTAACCTCACCCTGTTTTGCTGTAAAATTAATATCAGTTAAAACATTTTTTAAATCATCATAATTGAAATCAACACCTTTAAATTCAATATCATAACCATTTAAGGAATATTCAGTTAATCCCTCTTCAACAACTAATGATTCAATTTCTTTGGTCCTTTCAATTTTTATATCCATCATCAATATTTCAGATAAAAACATTAACCCGTTTTCAACTGGTGCATAAATCGTTGCGGAGGCTATCAGAAATATTAAAAGTGTAAAGAGTGACACCTGTGAATTCATTATTAAGTATGAACCTAGAAGAATTACAGAAACTATTCCTAAATTCAAGACAACTTTGCCAGTGATTACTCCGGAAGCAGCCATTAATTCTGCTTTGATTCTTGATTTTTCAATTTTGGAAGTTAATCCAGAAATCTTTCCAAAGTATTCATCATGATAACTGTATGATTTCAAATCTCTGATGGATTCTATACATTCCTGCATTGTATCTCCGCAATCAAGCAAATCTTCCATGACAATTTCACCACCTTTATAGATGAGAATTTTTGATGCATATAAAATTGCAAATGCTACAGGAACTGGCCATAATAGTGCAAGGGCAAGTCTCCAATCAAAGACAAACATTCCAATTGCAACAAGAACCAATGAGATAATTGAACCGAGCAATTGTGGAATCGCATGTGAAAAGACATGTTCCAAATCAGTGCAGTCATTCATGATTGTTGATGTCAAGTCTGCCAAGTCTCTGTTCTCAAAGAATGACAGCGGAAGTTTTCTTAAATTTTCACCCAGATTGATTCTTCTGTTTTCACTTTCTGTGTAAGTTGTGTTGAATACAAAGTGATATTGTTTCCATGCCAATGCAAAGATAATTCCTAAAACGATTAATATCAATACGATAAACATGCCAAGGTTCGGCTCGATGACCTTACCTCCAGTCAATGGTTCTACCCACATATTAATGAGCAATGCATATAAACCGACTGGAAGCATGAACGCAATGTTTAAAAGTGACGTGTAGATGATTCCTTTAATCAAATTATCGGAACCCTCTTTTGTAAGTCCAAATCTTTCAGTGAAATATTCTGATATCATTCATACCGCCTCACTTTTTACTTTCCATTGAATGGACTGGTTAAACTCATCCCACATTCTTGAATAAATCCCTTTGTTTTCAACTAATGCATCATGATTGCCTTTTTCAACAATTCGTCCATTTTCAACAACATAAATCTTATCTACATTCTTGACTGTGGATAATCTATGTGCAATCATTATTACAGTCTTATCTTTTGTAATTTCAGAAATTGCCTTTTGAATCATATATTCGTTTTCCGGGTCCGCCAGAGCGGTGGCTTCATCTAAAATGATTATTGGAGCATCTTTAAGTATTGCTCTTGCAAGCGCTATCCTTTGTTGCTGACCTCCTGAAAGATACGTTCCTTCAGTTCCAATCACTGTATCGATTCCATCAGGAAGCTCATCAATTATATCATCACATTGAGCCAAACTTAATGCTTTTTTAACATCTTCTCTTGAAGCTCCTTTACAACCAATAGCTACATTATTGTAAATTGAATCTTTGAATAAAGTGGTATTCTGAAATACGAATGAAATGTTTTCCATCAAATCTTTTGTTGAAATATCCCTTACATCAACATCACCAACCCTTATAGAACCTTCATCAACATCCCAGAATCTTGGTATCAGTGATGCTATAGTTGTTTTACCGCTGCCGGACGGTCCAACTAATGCAACAGTTTCATTTTCATCAATTCTTAAATTAACATCATTTAATATATGCTCATCACCATCAGTTTTTTCATAGTCAAAATAGACCTCTTCAAATTCGATTGAATGATTTTTAGGTTTTTGAGGATTAACCGCTTCAACTAAAGGCTTTTCGGCTAAAATTTCTTCAATGCCTTCCAAAGCATGGCTTGCCAACATCCAATCCTGTGAAACTGTCATTATCCTATTCATCATCACAGCACATATTGGTGTGAATATTACATAAAACATGAAATCCGCTAAGAATTTTTTATCGACTAGAGATCCTGCAAGCAATATTCCTGCAGGAATCAATAGAGCAAAAAATCCATTGATGGATACTGTAAATGCAGTCATTGGAAACTGGGTAGACAATGAATAGTTAGCTGAGAATTTTGCATAATTCCTGATTGCACCAATGAAGTTTTTAAATGAATAAACACTTTGCTGGAATGCTTTTGTAACCGGAATTCCTCTAACATATTCCACCGCTTCACCGTTCATTCTTTCAAGATATGTCTGATACTGAACCATAAAATTCTGAGATTCAGAAGAAAACATAGGATACATGAATAGGAAACATAAAACGATTGGAATCAAACAGATTAAACCTAAAATCCAGTTAAAACTGAATAACAATATTAAAAAAGCTATTGGTGTTACAATAGCTCCAGTCAAATCAAATAACTGATGAGCTAAAAATGTTTCGGTTTTTGCAGTGCTAAAATCAATTACTTTTCTAAGCCCGCCGCTGGTATGATTTGAAAAATATCCCAAAGGCAGCTTAAGCAGATGACTTATAGCTGCATCTTTCATGTTCTTCTCATTTTTAAATGCAGATAAGTGAGTGCCCATTAAACCGAAAAAGTTTAAGACTATTCCTGCAACTGCAAATGCGAATGCATTAAAAGCATATGTATCCAAGTTCTGCGCCTGACTGAAGTTTGGAGCAACAGTCAAAAGTGCATTGACAACATCCCATATGTATACAAATGGAAGCAGTAAACATATGGCACTTAAAGCAGATAATATCATACCTAAGATTGACAAATATTTATAATTACCCGAATAATTCAATAATCGTATAAATTTATTTTTATTTTGAGTATTTGACATGATAAACTCCTTATAATTTAATTTAGGTATGCCTAAAAATTTAAAATGGTCCTAAAAGGACAGTCCTTTAAAATATCTTAAAAATAAATAAAAGAACAAATTTAAAAGAATTTATAAAAAAATAATTAGGAATACCTTATTTTCATTATTAACTATTTTTAAAATAAGTATATATATTTATTTGAACTAAAAAGACAAAAGTATACCAAAAAGACAAAAATTATTTTTTATACTCCGATGGAGTGCAGCCAACATGTCCCTTAAATGCCTGACTAAATTTTGAAGGAGAAGAATATCCGACTTTTTTAGATATCTCTGAAATAGATAACTGTCCTTTTTCAATCAAACGACAAGCATAATCAAGTTTGTACTCTTTTCTCCATTTGAAAATAGGTTTTCCATAAACTTCCTTAAAAGAGTTTTTCAAGGTTGTTTTGCTTACATCATGTTTATTGGCCAACTCCCCGATTGTGATTTTACTTCCCAAATCCTTAATCAAATCATCTTTGACACTTTCCACTATATTAACATGTTTTTTAGAAAGTGAAATTGATTCCGTTTTGGATTCACTGGCTATGGATACAAACAGCAATAGTTCCAAACATTTTAATTTAAAATAAGGTTCTTTAATTCGCTCATCAATACAATATAACTCACCGATTACATGGTCGATTTTTTCATTTGCTCTGACTAACCTATAACCCTTAGATTTTTCTAAACTCTCATATAATTCAATTAAATCAAAATCAGGGATGACCTCTTTAATCGGTTCATTTGCAGCATCAACATCAATGAAAATCTCCAATCCTTCATAATATCCTAAAGGAAAATCGGAAACCGTTTTTGTCAGATCATAAATGTTAACACACAGATCCCCTTTTCCAAAATAAACAATCTTATCATCGTTTAGGGCATATGAATATCTGCCTTCAGCACAATGGTTGATTTGAAGTAAACGAGAAGAAATCTTATCTTCAAAAAAAACATTATCAAAGTTGTTAATGTTAATGTCAATAAAAGCAATGACAATTCCATCAAATATGGAATGAGTTTCCATTTTTCCGTGTTCGGCATCCTTTCCCAACTTAATAGTCTTTTTAGAACCATCGCCTTCAATTGAAAATTCAGATTTTAAAACCTTATCTAAAATTCCATAAAGATTTTCATTCATATGCTTAAATTTGAAATCTATTTTATTTAAATTTTGAATTGGTTAAGAAATATTTTTGATTGAAAATTATGCCCAATATGAGGCATCCAATTGCCCCATGTCTAAAATAACATTTCCAATTAATCCAAAATCAAATAAAAAAAATGTAACTGTAAAATTATAATTATTGTAAACATTATTATACCTCTTTTTATAGCCACACTAACCAGAGAATAATAAAAAAATTTAGGCATAACTAAAAATTTAAATAAGAAAAAAAAACAAATAATAAAATCAGGAATGGTTTGATGAATAAAAAAATTACTGTGGATATTTTAATGGGCGTTGCAATTATATTAGAATTTCTTAGCCTTCCTGTTTTAATTCATGAAATTATTGGAATAGGATTATTGTTTTTAGTAATATTACATTTAAAATATAATAAAAAATATTTTAAAGCAATAAATAAGGGAAAATATGATCTTAAAAGAACCGTAGACCTTATCATAAATATCGGATTACTTATCTCTTTATTAATAACAATCATTTCAGGTATTCTTTACAGCCAACAATCATTAAAAAGCTTAAAAATTGGAAATCATAAAATTTCACATATTCATAAATCCTTTTCAGTTTTCAGCATAATATTTTTAGGATTACATTTGATAACTACTCGTAAAAAATTATTAAGAGAAATTAAGAAATAATATTATTTTTTGTTTTGGATATTTCTCTTGAAATATGAACTAGATTATTTAATTAGCCTTTCTGTATGTCAATACAGCAGGGATCCTTAACTTCATTTACATCATTATTAACATTACCAATCAATAGTAGGTAATCGGCTTTTAACCAATTTAAATTCGAATTTACATAACAATAGATGATGTGGAATGTTTTTAAAAAAACAGAAATAATTCCTTCATCAATACCAATTAAATAATTGATTGAAGCAATATCGATTATTTCAAAGTTTATGTGTGTTTATTTTTAAAGAACAAGATTTTACAGCCATTAAATATACTTTGTAGAAACATGTTAATAAATAAAAGAAAAAAAAGAAAAGAAAATTTTATTCATCGAATTTTAATTTACGCCGATACCCAATAATAAAACATCCCAGTAACACAATAATACTTAAAATAACAATACCTGAAGTATTAACAATAGATTTGGATATTGGAGTTTCAGGAACTACTTCATAAGCTTTAGATTCCTCACCAGAACCCTGACTTGATGAACCTGCATTTACATCACCTTTAGATATTGCATTTTCACCCATATCTGAAGAGTCATGGGAGAAAATATCTGAACCGTTAGTTCCATACTTACCGGAATTTCCGCTGTTGGAAATATGTGAACTGGAAGAGGTTCCATTTATATAGTTTCCCCTGCCATTGTCTTTGCCGCCAGGGTTTGTTCCATCAGTATTGTGGTCAGGAGAAGGCTGTTGTGTACTACCGTCATCATCCCTGTAATTTTCATCATTAGGTTTGGCGGGTTTTTCAGTTTCAACATATCTTTCAGGTCCTGATTTAACAATTTGTTCAATGACTTTTTTTATCCTATCTCCAATGGTTATTTTAACATTGTGCTCAGTATTAGGTTCAATATCTTTTGATTGAATTTTAGCAATGCCGTCATTGTCCATTTTGACAGTATACTTATTGCCGTCTACTTCAACCTCACCTAAATCAAAGGCAGGAGCATCACTGATTATATTTCCATCCTCATCTTCTAATTGAATACCAATACCATCCTGTATTGTAATAGCATTAAGTTTTAAAATTTTTGCAAGAAGCATTGGGCATATAAAAGTGTCTTCACCATCTGTTGAATCAAAATAATTCTGGTCAAGTTTAAAAACTTCATTAAACGGATTGTTTTTAGCTTGGAAATTTTCATTATGAATCAGGGCATTATTTTTAACAAGCAATCTTCCGTCTTTTTTTGGAGTTTTAAAATGCTCTCCGAACAAAAGACCGTTACCTGTTTCAGAACCTCCCAGTTCACATGACGGATCATTGCGGTTATATGAAAAAGTATTTGCCATGATTATGTCATTTATAGTTGTACAGTCAATGTAAATACCATTTGTATTATTGTGAACTGTATTATATTTAATCACATTTCCACTTGAAACATCATACATTGAAATTCCGTTGAAACCGTTGTGATGTATATTATTCCTTAAAATATTAGAATCATATATATGGGAAGTTTCAACACCTGACCTCTTGTTATTGTGAATATTGTTATTTGAGATACTGCAGTTCTTTACATTCTGAAGTTGAACACCATTTTTTGCAGCTCCCGAAATATCATTATTGCTTAAATTAATATTTTGGGAATTTTTAATTAAAACAGAATTTTCACCTTTAACAATCCTGCTGTCTTTAATAGTGATATTATCAGCACCATTAACAACAACAGCATGGTCACAAGAATCTGCAATAATCCTAATTCCGGATAAAACACTTCCAGCGGCATTTGATGTAAAGTAAAATCCGAAGGTTTCGCTTATCCCTAAACTTTTAGCCTTATCACTTACACTATTTGATGCATAAATGGTTGCAGTTTTATTTGAAACAATATTGATTCTTTTATCTACAACTAAAGAAATGCCCTTATAAGTGTAATTGGTAAATTTAAAGGTATCTCCATCATTTGCATTGTCAAACATAGATTGAATTTCATCATTTGAAATTGCTGATGTGATTTGATAAGTAGAAGTTTTATTGCTTGAATTGTCCTCTACCGCACCAACAGCTGAAATAAGAAATAAGCTTATAAAACATATGAAAAAAAGATTTAAAACTTTTTTATTCATAATCCAACCTCACGACATTATTCTTATAATCATTTCAATGCACAAATCAATATCGCATAAGCAATCCATATAAACTTAATGTAATATTGATTTGAATAATCATTAAATTAACCCAATTTTAACGGCAAAATATTACCGAATTGAGTAAATATTGATATCGATTATTAGTATAATATTTCATTTTTCAACAATATATATTTTATCAATGAAATTTAGAAAGAAATGACAATATTGTCAGCAGCATAGCCAATAATCAAGATATTAGAATTTAAATAATATGAAAAATACAAATATAATATAATTGCATATCGATTAAATTCAGTATGGATTAGATAAGCAAGGATTTATGAATATTAATATTAAAGTGAGATTATGATAAATAGGAAATTTATATTGGCTATTTTATTAGTATTCTTTCTATGTTTAAGTTCAAGCGCAGTATTCGCAGAAGATGCAAGCAACATAGAAGATAATAATGATAACTTAGCTATTGGAAATGACGATGTTTTAACATATGCAGAACATACTATTTTACCTGGCGCTTCAAGCAAGGACATTCAAAATACAATTGATAGTATGAAAGAAGGAGATGTTTTAAACTTTGAAAAAGGCACATATAATGATGTTTGTATTTATGTCAACAAGAGCATAAGCATTAAGGGAAACGGAGCCACATTAGTTGGTTACGACACTCCTTCAACCAATAATACTCCAAGCATCATTACAAACAAGACTGCTGATGGAGGATATGGAATCTCCAATTTTGCAACATTATATGTTATCAATGCAGCAAATGTAACCATTAAAGGATTGACAATTATCGGCGGGGCAAATAGTGCTTCAAATTATCAAAATGCTTTAGTTTATGTTAAATCATCAGATAATTTAACTTTTATGGAAAACACACTTGACGGGTCTTCCTGGGGTATTAACTTACAATCCTCAAATAAAGGAATTATTAAAAATAATACAATCCAAAACCAGGCTGTTACTGGTCTTTTAAACTTTGGATCAAAAGCAACTGTAATTGAAAGAAATAAATTCATCAATGCTAAAAACCACGGTATTGATGTAAGACACGGAACCGGACCAAATGTGCAGGTGATTAATAATACCGTAATCGGTTCAAAAGAAGGTATTTACCTTATGCATTCTAAAAATCACACAGCTGCATATAATAAACTCATTAACTGTACCATTAGTTCAATTTCATGTTATGGATCAAGCAATATTAAAATTTATAACAACACCATGTCCAAATCAAGAATTGGTGTTTTATTAGGTGGAGGCCACTCAAACATCAATATTAGTGAAAATGAGTATAAATTAGACCAACTGCCCTACCCTCCTACATTTGTATACTACATTGCAGAATCCCAGTCTGCATATCAAAGTGCAACAAATATAATGGGTACACACAGTGACAGCAGTTCTAATAACCAACCTTATATTCCTTACAGCGAAATAGCAACTCCAGACGATATTAATATTGATTATGATTCCCTATTAGCTATAACCGGAAATACATATGTCATTAGTGAAGGCGCTTCATCTGCAGAAATCCAATCAATCATCAATTCAATGCAGAATGGAGACAGTTTAATATTTGCTAAAAACGCAGTATACAATGATATTTCCATATATACTGATAAAAATATTAAAATCATCGGTAACAATGCTACTTTAATCGGATATGACAATGCAAATATAGAAAATATTCCTGAAAAAATTAAAAATAAAACCGCTAACGGAGGATATGGTATTTCAAACCCTGCCGTATTATACTCCATCAACAACACAAACGTTGTTATTGCAAACTTGAACATTGTGTCAAAATATCCCAAATACAATCCAAATACAGTTCTTTCAAATCCTAGTGAATACAAAACTGTAGGAATTCGTACACAAAACAGTCCGAACATAGCCATCATTAACTGTAATATTGATGGCGCATCATGGGGTATTTACTTAGAATACTGTGGAAAAGCTATTGTTGCAAATAACTACATTTCAAACCAGTACACTACAGGAATACTAAACTTCGGAACCCCTAACAGCATCATTACCAGAAATACCATTAAAAATGCTGCAAACCACGGTATTGATGTAAGACACGGAACCGGACCAAATGTGACTGTATTTAACAACACAGTTATCGGTGCAAAAGAGGGAATTTACCTCATGCACTCACAAGGACACAATGTTTACAACAATACCATTATTGATGCAAAAATCAGCGGTATTACCGCATATGGATCAGGTAATGAAAACATCTTCAACAACACAATAAGCGGAAGCAGAATAGGTATTATGCTTGGCGGAGGTTATTATAATGTAACCATCGGCACCAATACATACAAATTAGATTCATTGCAATTCCCACCTACATTCGCAACTTACCTTGCAAAAGCTGAAGGCAAATATCAAAGTTACGAAAAAGCGATTGGAATTTATAGCAATTACAAAGATACTGTATTAAATGCCGAACCTATTGAAACTACTGCTAAAAATGTCATCTTAGAAGTAACCTTAACCACATCAGATGGCGAATCACTTGAAAATCAAAAAGTGACCATCACCATCGACAATGTCCAGTACAATGAAACTACCGATGAAAATGGAAAAGTTAGATTTTCACTAGCATTGGACTATGGAAAACATGCTGTTTCAATGAGTTATGCTGGTTTTGAAAATTATGCTAAAACAAGTGGAAAAACCTCAATTACTGTTAAAGAAGCTTCAATTACCTCAGCTATTAGCATTATCGAAGTTAATGGAAATGGAAATATTGTTGGTGTTTTAAAAGACAGTAATGGAAATGCAATTGCCAAAGCAGTTATTTCATATTCTTCCAATAATGGAAATGCAACTGTAAAAACCAATTCAGAGGGTAAATTCACTATCAGCAATGTTAATGGAAAAGTCGAAATGAAATATGCTGGAAGCAAAACTATTGCAGGAACCTCCGCAGACATTACATTAACTAACGTTTCCCCTGCACCTGTTGCTTCAACTATTTATGCAAAAGATCTGGTTGTTTATGCTGGAAATACAGGAAAATTAGCCATTACATTAAAAGATAGTAACGGCAAGCCATTAGCAAACAAAGCCATAACAGTAATTATTGACGGCACCACTAAAAAAGATGTCAAAACCGATGAAAAGGGTGTGGCATACTTATCTTTAAAATATTCCTCTGCAGGATCACACAATATTGTTGCATACTTTGCAGGTGATGATGCTACCAAATCATCCTTAGATACTGCAAAAATTACTGTAAACAAAAAAGCTACTGCTTTAACTCTTGCTAAAAAGACTTTCAAGGCTTCCGTGAAAACCAAGAATGTGCAGATTACACTTAAAACCGGAAAAACTGTACTTAAAAACAAAAAAGTTACTTTAAAAGTTAACGGTAAAACATACACTGCTAAAACAAACAACAAAGGTGTTGCTCTTTTTAAAATTACAAAATTAACTAAAAAAGGAACTTACAAATATACAGTTAAATTTGCAGGAGACGGCGCATACAAACCTTGCAGCAAATCAAATAATATAGTTGTTAAAAAATAAAAGAGATGTAAAATCTCTTTTCTTTTCTTTTTTTAAAAAATAATTATATTCCATTTTACGTCCGCAACGACGCAAATAATAAAAATCAGATAATTTACGGAAATAATATATCAGTTGGAATTATACGACGGCAAATAACCATAACCAGGTTAAACCTATAATTCTTTAGTTCCGTTCTCAGTACCAACAATGACCTTATCAACCATTTGTGAAAATATTCCGTTTTCAACTACACCCGGAATTGTATTTAAATCTATTTCAAAGTGTTCAGGAGATTCTATTTTATCAAATTTAGCATCAATTACAAAATTTCCATTGTCAGTTATTACAGGACCGTCTTTTCTTTGAGCCATTCTGATTTGGCATTCAGCACCCATATCTTCCAATTCCCTTATGACCATACGGGATGCATCCGGCAATACTTCAACAGGAACTGGAAAATTACCTAATTCCTCTACAACCTTTGATTCATCCACAATAACAATGAATTTTTCTGCAGCATAATCAACAATTTTTTCTTTAGTATGGGCTGCTCCCCCTCCTTTAATTAAATTAAACTGCAAATCAACCTCATCTGCTCCATCAACAGACAAATCAATGTCATTTTCTTCTAAAGTTGTAATTGGAATATTCCATTCCTTAGCTATTAATAATGATTGAAATGAAGTTGGAATTCCTTTAACGCTTATTCCTTCCTCTTTGATTCTCATTCCCACCTTTTCAATGAAAAAGTGAGTTGTTGAACCTGTACCCAATCCTAAAACCATTCCATCTTCCACATATTCTGCAGCCTTATATCCTGCATTCTTTTTACTAGAATTATTACTGCCAGCATCTTTCATTATATCACAAATCCCAAAGTAAGTTTATTAAGACTTAAACCTTTTCTACATTCCCCTTCATGTTTACCTTCATTGTTCAAAACAATGCATTTGTCATTTTCTTTTAATCCCTCAGGAAAACAAAAATCATGATAATCGCATTTTTCATCACAGTCAGGAGCGCTGAATGTGAATGTTGAACCTTCAAAAATATTTTTTGAAGGAGTTAATAACTCGATTTCAGCACGGTCAATTTCAACAGGAACCACAATCCCCTCTGCATGAACCGGACATTTTTGCTCATTGTCTTTAACATCCAAAACAACATATTTCCTGTTTACTTCCAAACTTCCAAGACAAGATGATTTAAATCTGCAGTTTTCGCATTCATCAGTTGGACCTAAAAAAACAAATTCCTGACCTTTTTTAGCTAAATCTTTACCTATCAATGTAATCATTTAAATCACTCCTGTTTTATAAGCAAGCTCATATGCGGCTTCACGAGAGATTCCCTTATCACCTAAAATCGTATACCTATCCGGCCTGATTTTGTGAGCCATTACCAATGCATCAATAATATCATCATCACAAATGCCCACCTCAGCAGCGGTTGTTGGCGCCTTAAGCGCAGATAAAGCATCTTTAATTGCACTCCAATTCCCACCATGCAAATACATCATCATTATAGTGCCGATACCGCACTGTTCACCATGGAGTGCTGATTTATCAAGAATCTTATCAAGAGCATGTGAAAACAGGTGTTCAGAACCACTTGCCGGACGTGATGAACCTGCAATACTGATTGCCATTCCTCCACTAAACAATGATTTCATGACAATACGTGCGCTGGGTTCAAGATTAGGCTTAATATTATCAATATTGTCAGTTATTAAATGAGCAGACATTATTGATAATGCTGCTGCAGATTCGCTGAATGGTTCGTTTTTTAAACGATGAGCCAATTCCCAATCTTTAATAGCTGTAAAATTAGATATTAAATCAGCACATCCTGCTGAAAGCAGTCTGAATGGAGACTGCGCAATAACTTCAGAATCTGCAATAACCGCTATCGGTGAGTGTGCAGTAACAGATATGGAAGTATTGGGGTTTTTTATTGATGCCATAGGAGATACAATACCATCATGAGAAGCAGTTGTTGGCATGGATACAAAATATACGCCTTTATTGAATGAAGATAATTTAGCTATATCAATAACTTTTCCTCCTCCAACACCTAACACAGTAGTTTCCGGAGTGATTAATTCTTCAACTTCAAAAATTGATTCATCAGAAGCCCCGTCAACTTTAATTACATCATAATCCAAGTTGTCTTTTTCTAAACTTTCAATAACCAGTTTTGCACCTATATCATAAGTAGTTGAACCAGTGACGATTAAAAACTTTTTATTTAAATGCAAGGACTTACAAATTTCCGCAGTATCTTTTATAATACCTGGATCGATGTAAACCTCACGAGGCATTTGTATTTTCCTATTAGTCATGATATCTCCTAAAATAAAATTATACACTATTATGTATGTATAAAATAATTATAAATAACTTTCTTATTTAAAAAGATTTTTGAGAGATTTACCCATATGATAAAATTATTTTATTGCAGATAAACTCCCTTCATTCAAATAATCCTATTTTAAAAAAAACTTTAATACTAATTAAAAACAGATAATCTAATGTTATAAATTATTTTAGGTGATATGGTGGAAAATTTTGATGAATGGTTTCATGATATTTTAGAAAATGCGAATATTACTGATTCAAGATATCCTATTAAAGGAATGGCTATTTGGATGCCATATGGTTTTCAGATAAGAAAACACTCAATGAATATAATTAAAAAATTATTAGATAAAGACCATGATGAAGTGCTCTTCCCAATGCTTGTTCCTGAAAGCGAACTTGCAAAAGAAGGAATTCATGTAAAAGGATTTGAAGATGAAGTTTACTGGGTTACAAGAGGGGGCAAAAGAGAATTAAACGAACAATTAGCTTTAAGACCTACTAGTGAAACTGCAATTTATCCTATGTATGCATTATGGATTAGAACCCACATTGATCTTCCAATCAAATATTATCAAATTGTAAACACATTTAGATATGAAACAAAACATACAAGACCTTTAATTCGTGTAAGAGAAATTACAACATTTAAAGAAGCTCATACTGCTCATGCAACTAAAGAAGAATCTGATGAACAAATCAGAGAATTCATTGAAATCTATAAGGAATTCTTCGATGAATTAAAAATTCCATATTTAATTTCTAAAAGACCTGAATGGGACAAATTCCCCGGTGCAGATTACACCATGGCTTTTGATGTAATAATGCCTAACGGCAAAACATTACAGATAGGCACTATTCACAACTTAGGCCAGACTTTTGCAAAAACATTCGACATTACCTTTGAAGATAAGGACGGAGAACATAAATATGTATATCAGACATGTGCAGGAGTATCCGATAGGGTAATAGCTTCCGTAATTGGAATTCACGGAGATGAAACAGGTTTGCGCCTACCTCCAAAAGTATCACCTAATCAAGTCACAATAATTCCAATTTTGTTTAAGAAAGGAAAAGAGGAAGTTTTAGCAAAATGCGGAGAAATCAAAGAACAACTGGAATCAGCAGGTTTAAGAGTAAACATTGACAACAGAGATATCAGGCCAGGTAAGAAATTCAATGACTGGGAGTTAAAGGGAACTCCTCTAAAGCTTGAGCTTGGACCTAGGGATTTGGAAAACAACATCACTATTGCAATGAGAAGGGATGAAGGAGAAAAAATAGAACTTTCACTTGATGATTCTCTTGGAGATAATGTATCTGATTTATTAAACAAAACAGAAGACAATCTCTCAAAAAGTGCTTGGGCTTTCCAAAAAGACCATGTCATATTTTGCGAAGACTTAAATGAAGTTTCCGAACTTGTTGAAGCAGGCAATGTCGTTAAATTCAACTGGTGCGGAGATGAAAAAATAGGTAAAGAAATTGAAGAACAGACAGGTTATGATATTTTAGGCATTCAAGAAGAAATCAGCGAAGGAAAATGTATTTCAGGTAAAGGGGATGCCAGATACACAGCCCTGATTGCTAAAACATACTAAGTGGTTTTATGGATAATATATATGCAATAATTCCAGTTAGCAAGTTCAAAAATGCTAAAACCAGATTATCCCCATTTCTATCTGAAGAAGAACGTGAAAAGCTCCTAAAAGTAATGCTTCAGGACGTTACTGATGCCTTAAGAAAACACGTCGATAAAATCTTTATAATAAGCAGGGACGAGGATGTGCTCAATTATGCTGAAAGTTTAAGCTTGGACACTATTCTTGAGGATGAAAATTCAAATTTAAACAAAGCATTAAAACAGGCAATGAAATACTGTAAAGGAAAAGCTAAAAAAGTCCTTATTGTTCCTTCTGATGTTCCTCTAATCAGCAAAACAAATATTTCAATGCTGATTGATGCATCTAAAAAGTTAGATTTCATTATTGTTCCATCAAAGGGCGGCGGAACAAACATGATACTCATGAAACCTATGGCCATACATACCAGGTTTGAAGGGTTTAGTTATAAAGAGCATGTAAATGCCGCCGAGAGAAAGAAATTGAATCCGCAAGTTCATGATTCGTTTTTCATGGCGCTGGACGTCAATACTGCTCAGGATTTAGGGGAAATAATGATTCATGGAAAAAGCACACACACTAGAAAATATTTAAAAGAACTTAAAGTGAATGTGGAGCCCTTCCGAGGAAATGAACGGTTAAAAGTTACAAGAGCTGATTAGATGATTGTAATGTCCATTGCAGGTGTTGACCCGTCGGCAGGTGCCGGCATATATGCCGATTTGAAAACCTTTCAAGCTGTTGGAGTGTATGGAACAGGCATTGTTACAGCACTTACGGCACAAAACCCCTACAAATTCTTTTCAACATTGCCGATTAGTGAAGATTATATTGCAGAAGAGATTGATGCTGTTTTAGACTCCTATGAAATCGAATTTATAAAGACCGGAATGTTGTACTCTCCTGAAATCATTAAATTAGTTTCAAAAAAGATATCCGAATACAATCTAAAGGCAGTAGTTGACCCTGTAATGGTTGCAACTTCAGGAGGAGATTTGACAAAAGAGGATATCGCAAAGGCATTTAACAAGTATTTGCTTCCAAAATCCATATTGACTACTCCAAATATCACTGAAGCTGAAAAATTAACTGGAATAGAAATTAAAACTGGCGAAGATGCCATAAAAGCTTCTAGTAAACTCATTTGCAACAATATAATTACCGGAGGTCATTTGGATGGGATAAATACCATCAATATCAATGGTGAAATTACAGTTAAAAAACAGGAATTGATTAAAACAGACAATTTGCATGGTACCGGCTGCAATTTATCTTCAGCCATTGCTGCTTATCTTGCTAAAAATAACGACCTTCACACATCAGTCTTAAAATCCCTTGATTATGTATATGAAGGAATAAAAAATGGGAATTATGGAACATTAATAGCTAAACTGTAACTATTAGTCTTCCACATTTAATTTTTTAAGAAGTTCCTCTTGAAGATTGACAAACTCAAGTGACTCTCTTTTTCTTGGCCTTTCCATATTGACTTCGACAATATCTGAAATTCTGCCGGGATTTTTATCTAAAATAACAATCCGGTCTGCCAGATAAATCGCTTCGGTCACATCGTGTGTTACAAAAACAATCGTATTTTTAAATCTTTTCCAAACGCCTATTAGCTGTTCTTGAAGACTGTGCCTATTTTGCATATCCACTGCAGAAAATGGCTCATCCATAAGCAAAATAGGTGAATGATTAAGCAAGGATCTGATAATTGCAACCCTTTGTTTCATACCACCTGAAAGTTCATGAGGATAGCTATCTTTAAATTCTATTAAACCAACACTTTTCAAATATCTCTCAGCTGCTTTCAGATTTTCTTCTTTAGCTCCCGGTTTTGTCATCTCCAAACCAAAAGTTACATTTTGAAGAACAGTTAGCCATGGAAACAGTGAATATTGTTGGAAAATAACAGCCCGGTCTCCTGATGGTTTTTTAACAACATCACCATTAGCAACAATCTCGCCGGAAGTGGGCTGATCAAGACCTGCAATCAATCTTAAAAGAGTTGTTTTACCGCATCCGGAAGGTCCTAAAAGACAAACTAATTCACCATCATTAATGGTTAAATTAATATTTTCCAAAACGGTTAATTTATCAGATTTTTTAGAATAAAATGTTTTATAAATATTTTTAACTTCAATTGACATGTAAAACACCTACCAAAATATCCTCTCTTGAACTTTGCCGAATACAAAGTCAAATACAAGTCCAATCAAACCAATTACAACCATACCAACAACTGTTGTACCTGTATCAAAAAGGTTTGTTGCAGTTAAAATCATATAACCTAAACCATTACTAGATCCAATCATTTCTGCTGAAATTGTACACATTAAAGCAATTCCAATACCCACTTTTAAACCGGAAGCAATATACGGTACTGTAGAAGGCACAATAACACGTTTTAGAATATGCAAGTCATCAGCTCCAAGTGTCTGAGCAGATTCGACCAAAACCTTATCAGTTCTTTTAACACCGTCAATGGTATATACCAAAATCGGGAATACGCAACCCATGAAAATAATGAATATTGCCGGGAAAGTACCAATACCAAACCATAAAATTGAAAATGGAATCCATGCAATCGGAGGAATCGGTCTTAAAACACTGATAATCAAAGTGCATAAATCTTCTAAAGATTTGTACCACCCAAGCATAATTCCAAGAGGAATAGCAACAATTGATGATAAAATTAGACCTGCGAATACTTTATATAATGTAGCAATAGTATTTGTTAAGAGTTTGCCATTTTCTATTACCACAATTGCAGAATTTACCACATCAACAGGGCTTGGCAGAATATAGGAAGAAAATAACTCTAAACCATCAGTAATACCATACCAAAACAATATTAAAATTATGGGTAAAATTAACGGAACAAATTTATTTTTATAATTATCTAACATTACATCACTAATTAAAATTCAATACAATAATTACTATAATGTTCATAATATAAAAACATTAAAAAAAATTAGGAATTTTCCGCTATTCAAATAGCTTCCAATCCCATATCTTTTATATAATCCTCATCAGTTAAAACAGACCTTGTGCTTAAAAGTCCGAATAACATGGTGGATAGATTATGTACAACTGAAGAAGTTGATGGAGGAATTGCTCCCAAAACACCTAAAACTAGAAGAGAACCATTTACTGCTACAATATTGCGATAGTTATTATTAATTTTATCCAACATTCCAGTACTGAGTTTTCTAAGAGTTACAAGGTCATATAAATCATCAGACAATAATGAAATATCTGCAACTTCACGGGCAATATCAGATGAATTTTTCATAGAAACAGACACATCAGCAGCTGCAAGAGCAGGAGAATCATTAATTCCATCACCCACCATTATCACAGTCCTTCCTTTTGTTTTTAATTCACTGACAATTCTGGATTTGTCTTCTGGAAGAACTTGTGATTTATATTCAGTTATGTTCAATGCACTGGCGCTTGCACGAGCAGCGCTTTCACTGTCTCCAGTAAGCATTATTACATTTTCAATTCCTAAAGATTTAAGTTCCTCAATAACATATTTTGCTTCTTCACGTATAGGATCATCAATGCAGATAATGCCTTCAAGTTTTCCATCAACAGCCAGATAAACAACAGAATGTTTATTTATTTTCTCATCAATTTTCTTCTCTTGAGTTTTAGTTACTTTAACCTTTTCATCATCAAATAAAAAGTGCCTTGAACCAATTACTGCACGTTTACCATCATATTCCGTTACAATACCATGTGCTACAATGTATTCAACTTCACTATGATCTTCTTCATGTTTCAAGCCTTCTTTTTCAGCTTGTTTAACAATAGCAGCAGCAATACTATGGGCAAAGTGTTCTTCAATGCAGGCGGCCATTCTTAAGATTTCATCGCGTTTGTATCTCCCAGACATCGGAATCACATCAACAACTTTTGGAGTTGCATTAGTTAAGGTTCCGGTTTTATCAAATACAATAGTGTCGGCATTTGCATAATTTTCAAGGAATTTTCCGCCTTTAATCATCATCTTATTATCGGACGCTTCGCGCATTGCAGAGATAACTGATAATGGAGTAGTCAGTTTTATTGCACATGAAAAGTCAACCATCAAAACGGACAATGCTTTTGAAGCATTTCTAGTGAGCAAATAAGTAACTGCAGTTGCAACGAAACTGAATGGAACAATAGAATCAGCCAGTCTTTCAGCTTTGCTTTGAGTTTCAGCTTTTAAATCTTCGGAATTTTCAATCAAGTCCATGATTTTATTTAATCTTGTCTCTTTATTCATTGAGTAAACTTCAACCACAATATTTCCCTCTTCCATTACTGTTCCAGCATGAACCGTTTTGCCTTCAGATTTATGAACCGCCAATGGCTCTCCAGTCATTGATGCTTCATTAACCATTCCATCGCCTTCAACTACCTTACCATCCACAGGTATTACATCGCCCATGTGGACTTTGATTTTATCACCTTTATTAATTTCAATAGTGGAAATTTGTTTTTCTTCACCGTTTTCTCCAATTACCCAAACAGTATCTATATTTAAAGCTAAGCTATCCTTTAACGTGCTTTTTGCTTTTTGTACAGTATATCCTTCTAAGGCATCGGAAATTGATAATAAGAACATCATAGAACTGGCAGGTTTAAATTGCCTTTGAGTTAATGCTCCGGCAACTGCTACACCATCCAGTAATGCAACATCCGCACGGAAACTAGTTAAGCTGTCCAAACCTTCAAGAATATATTTGGATGCATCAAATATTGTAAGAATTATTCTGACAGGAATTGGAACAAATATTCTTCTAAATATCCTATAACCTATCATTTTTGATAATTTTAAATAAAAATCATCAGTTATTTCTTTAGAAACCTGAATTTGTGTTGGTTTTCCTTCAAAAAGATCATCTAATGTAATATTATTTAAAATATCGAATATGCTTTCTTTGTTCTCGTTACCTTCATCATAGTATATTATAATACTGCCGTTTCTATGGGAAGTAAAAACATCATGAATAAAATCCTGTTGTAAAAGTACAGATGCAAGACCATAACCTTCTTTTTTAGTGAAGGCCCACTTGCCAGAACGAACCCTTAAACGGGATCTGCTATCATGCATTACTTTGTATTTCATTATTGTATGCCCTTAAAAATAATTTATTTTTTGGATTCGACGTAAATTTCTTTTTTATCCTCTTCATGAGCATCAACAACAATGTCTTCAGCATTTTCTTTCATATCCTGAAAACATTCTTCAGCATCTTTTTTTACAGACATTATGGTTGCCATACCTTTAGTTGCAGCATCTTTTACAGTTTTTGATTCAATTACCTTTTTACCTACAATAGCAGTTGCAATACCTCCTGCAAAAAGTAATGCGTGTTTATGTTCTATACAATTGTTTAACAATTTTCTATAAGTCATTTTAATACCATCCTTTATTTTATTAATTTAATTGAAAGTAGATTATTTCAATTATGACTTTATATCTTATCATAATATTATATAAATTTTTAGGTAAACCTAATAATTTCTTTGTTCATTTAAACCGGCAGCAGGAAAACTTTCCGGAACAAAAACTTGCATGAACCTAAAAATCTGACAAGCAAAATCAGCATCCCCCACTATCAAATAAACTATATTTAAATGAAGGGTTTTAAAAAGAGTTAGCGTACAATGCAACAGAATACAGTTCAGTTAAAAAAAAAAAACACTTTAATAATTTTATGAATTTTTTAAAATGACCTCACGAGTTGATTACTATGACAATATTAGATAAACCACCCTCCCATATACAATAACAAACATCTAATTAAAGCATTAATGGCCCATTATAAATCAACCTGCGCCAAGCACCTAGCCGGACATGACATGACACATTTCAAACATTTATTGCATCTTCTATTATTTAGTGTCCATGTTCGGTTGTCTGTACTTACACTAATCGCCTGGGAACAACAAACCGATTCACACCGGCCGCATAAAGTACATCTTTCAATATTATTGCTTATACGCCATTTCGGTTTATAGGATGTACTTAAAAACTCTGAAAAAAACAGCTTAACAATTTCTAATCCCAATGATGAATTTCCATGTCTATGCCTCATTTAATCCCTCAAAATCTATTTTATTTAATTATCATATTATAAAAATATAATATAAATATTTTGGCATACCTAAATTTTTAGGGATATACCTAAATAGTATAAGAAAGAATATATCTTACAATAGGATGATAAAATGAATTCAAATAAAAAAATTTTCTCAAAGATAGGATTTAATTATTTAATTTATACAATCCTTTCAATAATAATTACAATAATAGTTGCAAACATTATTGTAATCATAAAACCAGAAATTCTCAACGACATAAATATAGCTACAATAATAACAGCTATCTGCAATTATATTTTGCCGTTTCCGATTTTAGTATATTTAATGAGAAAAATAGAATCAAAACCGATTGAAATCCATAAATTAGATATTAAGACATTTTTAAAGTATTTATGTATTACATTTACATTGATGTGGTTTGGAAATGTCACAGGCATCATCATAACTAGCCTGCTTGGCGGTGCGCTTCAGAGCGAAATATCCAATCCCATTCAGAACTTAATAAGCTCAACAGGAATATGGTTAAATATTTTAATAATAAGTTTGATTGGACCAATTTTTGAAGAAATCATCTTTAGAAAGTTATTAATAGATAGAACAAACAGATACGGCGCTAAAGTTTCAATCATATTGTCTGCAGTTACTTTTGGATTAATCCATGGAAATTTAAATCAATTCTGCTATGCATTCCTGATTGGCGGTTTTTTTGCATATGTGTATCTAAAAACTGGGAAAATAATCTATACTATAGTTTTACACATCATCATTAATTTAATGGGATCAGTTGTAAGCATATTTGTTTCAGATACGGTTCAAACAATTGCTGCAGGTGCCATTGACCCTTTCAACATAGTTGCAATGTTAATATATTTAATGGTGATTGTAATTGCATTATATATTGGTATAACCAGTCTTTTAAAGTACAAACAGGAAAGATTTAATGGAAAACTGACCGAAATAAGTTTAAAAAACCCTCTTGGAACAATGTTTTTAAATTATGGGATGGTTTGTTTTATAGTATTTTTTATAGTTAAAATAGCATACCAAGCAATAACATGAAAAAAAAGAAGATCATTCTTCTTTTTCTTCTTCAATAGCTGCAGTAATACTATTTAATATTTGAAGTGATTTAGAAAATGCAGGCATTCCAGAAGTTAATAAAACAACCCTTAAAACATCAACAATTTCATCCTTGGTAATTCCCAATACTTCAATGGCACTTTTCATCTGCTTTTTGATAGCCCTTGGATCTGCACGAGATGCAGTAATGCCGATTGCAATTAATTTTTGAGTTTTATAATCAATTGTTTTTCCATCCCAGACAGTTTCATTAATATCAGCTACAAGATTATACAAGTCAGGATATTCATCTTCCAATTCCCTAATTCCTTTTCCATAATATACATTGCCTTTCATATTTTCTCCTCTCCAAAAATTATATAGTTAATTATTATTTTAAATTTCAAGATATATATTAATAGCTATTTTTCTTTTCATTAAACAATTGGTTTAGACATTAACTGCATGATTTTCTATTGGATTTGGACTAAAATATAATATATAAACAAATCTATAAATATTAACTTAATTAGTTTACCAAATCATAATCAGTTAAAAAGTCCAATAAATTTACATTCATTATTCCATCACGAGACCTATCAAATTGATCCATTGAGATAACATATTTTGGATAATTATCTTTAATTTTTGTAAATGGTCTGAATTCTCTTTCAATAGTATCTTCATTTTCAAGCAGATAACTGACTTGAACATAAATTGTTTGCTTATGTTTTCTGCACACAAAATCTACTTCATAATCATTGGCTTTTCCAATAGTTACTTTCCAACCTCTTCTTAAAAATTCAAAATAAACAATATTCTCCATTACTCTACCAATATTATCAACATTGCCTTTAGCTTTTGCTTCGCAAAATCCATGGTCCGTTACATAGTATTTTTCATTATACTTTAAGATGTTTTTACCCTCAACATCCTCTCTTTTAACTTTTTTAATAAAACAGGCATTTTCCAAGTATTTAAGATAGTTAGTTATTGTTTTATTTGAAATTTTAATATTCATTTCTTCTTTGTAATATTCAGCAATGCTTGATGCTGAGAATATATTTCCAATATTATCAAAAATAAAGGTTGTTAATCTCTCCAATATATCAATATCTCTGATTTGATATCGTTTAACAATGTCTTTGTAAAATATTGAGTTAAATAAATCATCCAAATAGTTGATTTTCTGATGTTCATCAAGTGGAAATGTCTGTGGCATTCCACCATATTGCAAATATTCATTAAATAATTCCAAACTGTTTGATTTTTCTTTATACTCTAAAAATTCCTGATAGGAAAATGGGTACATTTTGATTTCATAATATCTGCCAGTCAAATGGGTTGCTAATTCACCAGACAATAGATTTGAGTTTGAACCAGTGATATAAATATCACAATCATAATCTATTTTATATCCTGCAATTGAGCGTTCCCATTTTTTAACATTTTGAATTTCATCAAAAAATAAATATACTTTTCCTTTTTTATTTTTAACTAATTTTGAAACTATTTTATCCAATTCATTGTTATTTGTGACATTTTTATATTTCTTACTGTCGAAGTTTATCAATATAATATTATGTGATTTTACTCCTTTTTTAATGAGTTCCTCTTTAATTAAACCCAACATGTAAGATTTACCACATCTTCTAATGCCTGTAATTACCTTAATTAACTCATTATCAATTAATGGAAGTATTTCTTTCATATATAAATCTCTTTGAACCATAGTAATAGTATATTTTTTTAGGTATATAAGACTAACTTTTTTATTTTATTAAAAATTTAGGTTTATAAGACTAACTTTTTAGATTTTTTAAAAATTTTAGGTTTATGAAATTAACTTTTTAAATACTTCTTCATCACTAATTCATATATGGAAATGTCTTTGACCTATGCATATAACGGAGCAAAAAAATTAATGTATTATATTTCCAATATGAGTGGAAAATATAGTATTAATGAAACTATAGTTAGTCAACTTTTACCAACCCTAATCCAAAAAGGACTTATTTATCAGAAACCTGAAAATTATTTTCATCTAGTTTAAGTTTAAAACATTTAAATATGTAAAATCAATAAAAATAAGTGTAGAGAGAACATAAGTGATACAACTATCGCATGAGTTTTCATACAAATCTCTCCAAATAATTTTATTAGTTAATTAATATTTTTAATTTTAAGATATATATTAATAGCTATTTTTTCTTTTCATTTAACAGTTGGTTTTACATTAACAACAATGATTTTTCAATATTGGATTCTAATATTGGGCGGGAATTTATTTTTGGAATTAATGTTGATATTAAATTAGTAATACATAGTATATAAATGAACTCAAAAAAAGTAATACTTTTATATACTTCAAATTGCAAAATTATAATTAGTAATACTGAGTATATAAATGAACTCAAAAAAAGTAATACTTTTTGGCTGTTTGGTAGTTACTGAATTTGATTTTTCAAGACATTTCAAAATTGGGGTAAGCTCTTGAAAAAATTTTTGAGTAATACTAAGTATTTAAATGAACTTAAAAAAAGTAATACTTTGAGGTGTTTTATATGATTAATGAAATAACTGATTTCCTATTCGGATTAAAAATGACTATTATTTCCGGAATATTCCTATTGATAGCAGTTATTTTCATGATATTTGGAATAAAAACTCCAATCTATTTAAATCCAGCATTGGGAACAGTAATAATAAGTGGTATTCCTATGCTTCTTCTAGCAATGACTAGATTACTCCGTGAAAAATGGATTTCATCTGCACTACTGATTGCAATAGCCATGGTGGCATCACTTCTGATAGGAGAGGTATTCGCAGCAGGCGAAGTCGCATGGATTATGGCATTGGGAGCGCTTTTAGAAGATTGGACCGTTGAAAGAGCTAAAAAAGGCTTAAGAAATTTAATTAATCTAACTCCAGAAACTGGAAGAAGAATAACCGATGGAATTGAAGAAGTAATCCCAGTAGATGAAATAGAAATTGGTGATACATTAAGGATTCTTCCGGGTGAAAGTGTACCTGTTGACGGTGAAATCATAAACGGTACTTCATCACTTGACCAGTCCATCATGACTGGAGAATCACTTCCAATCGACAAGGAAGTTGGCGATGAAGTATTCTGCGGAACTATGAACCTGTATGGTGCCATTGACATTAAAGCAACCAGTTTAGGTGAAAACTCTTCACTTCAAAAATTGATTGACCTTGTAAAAGCCACTGATGAAAAGCAGGCTCCGACACAGAGAATTGCAGACAAATGGGCTACATGGCTCGTTCCGGTTGCACTGGCAATTGCAATTGCCGCGTGGCTTGTGACAGGAAACATCGAAAGAGGTGTTACTGTTTTAGTAGTATTCTGTCCATGCGCATTGATACTTGCAACACCAACTGCAATAATGGCTGCAATCGGTCAGGCCACAAAGTACGGAGTACTCATCAAATCCGGTGAAGCGCTGGAAACATTGGGCGGTTTAAATACTCTGGTATTCGATAAAACTGGTACTTTAACTTACGGTAATTTAGAAGTTTCTGATGTTATTTCCCTTAGGGAAGATTTGCCTAGTGAGGAACTGCTTAAAATTGTTGCCTCATGTGAGAAACTAAGTGAACATCCTTTAGCCAAAGCAATTGTTAAAAATGCAAAAGAAGCTAATATTGATATTGAAGATCCACAGGACTTTAAAATGTATCCTGGAAAAGGTGTTACATCTACAAATTCTTATGGTCAGGTATATGCAGGAAACTCCAAATTTCTATCAGAATATAATATTGACGTTGATGTTAATTGTCATTTAGACAAGTTCAAACATGAAGGAAAAGCTTCAATAATTGTTGCATTGAACGGTGAAGTCATCGGACTGATCGGATTGTCTGATGTGATTCGTGAAGATTCCAAAGAAATGATTGAAAGATTACATGACCTTGGAACTGAAACCCTATTGCTAACTGGAGATAACTCAGAAACTGCTAATTACTTTGCCGGCCAAGTCGGAATCGGTAAAGTATTTGGCAATTTACTTCCTGAAGAAAAACTTTCATGGATTGAAAAGCTTAAAAATGAAGGCAAAAAGGTATGTATGATTGGAGACGGTGTGAATGATGCACCAGCACTTAAAACAGCTGATGTCAGTGTGGCAATGGGATCAGTTGGAAGTGATGTTGCAATCGAAGCTGCAGACATTGCACTTCTCGGAGATGATATCGGCAAGATACCCTATCTGAAAAAACTGTCTAATTCCACATTGTTTACAATCAAAGCAAATATTGCAATGTCCATGACAATCAATGCGGCTGCTATCGTCTGCTCTGTATTGGGACTTTTAAATCCAGTAACTGGAGCAATTGTTCACAATGCAGGATCCTGTTTAGTGGTTTTAAATGCAGCATTGCTCTATGACAGGCATTTCGATGATTCAATTAAAAAAATCGATACTGAGCATACCGAACATTCACATTATCACTTCCATGGTGCTATTTAATTCATTCCATATTTAGCTCAAGAGCCTTTGAAAAATTATGTTTTTCAAAAAGTATGGAATGATTTCAATGCCATTTCCACAATGATGGTGAGCATACCCATTCCCATGAAGGCATTAGAATCATTGATGAAATCATTACAGATAATGGAATTAAGCATATGCATGCTCACAAGCACTTAATAACAAGACAAAGTTGTGAACTTCATCACAACTAACTTTTTTAACATTAACATCACCCATTTGAGATTCAAAGATTAGTTTGAAAAGGCTCATGATATCAAAGTTGAATTAAATTTGATTTTCTATATCATTAGTGTTAATGTCAACAACACAACAGCAAATCAAAGTTTTGAGAATAAGTTTCGTTTTATACGAATGAAAATCTTTAATTATCGTAAGTTCTAAAAAAAGTAGTGTAGAGAGAACGTAAGCAGTACACTCTATCGTGAGTTTTCATATTATAAACTCTCCAAATTAAATAATTAATTAACATTTTAAATTTCAAATTATCTGATACTTACCTGATCTTTGAAATCTTTTTTCATGTTAGATTTGTTTTCGATAATCTTAATTAATCTTTGGGCGAGAATGTAATTTTTAATGATGATGGCTTATAAATTTAAAATAGTCTGTAGTCGTTACTGCGGGGAATGATATCAATGATTTCAATCAGGTTTTTCTTTTTTGAGATGTAATATACGATTCGGTAGTCTCCGACTCTTGCTCTTCGGCATTTTTGGCATTAGTCACTTTCATTTCCAAAAAGCTAGGTTTATATGGATTTTTATTATTTCAATATATTTCTTTTCGATGCGCAGAACAGCTGTTTGTCGGTTTTGTGTTTTCTTTTGAACTTTTTGGCTTTGTCGTGTTCTAGGATTTTATAGGCCATGTTTGATTTCCTGTTCGAGTTTGGCTACTCTTGCTTCGAGTTCGGATAATGTTATTTCAGTGACGTTTTCATATAGGTCATTTTCCACTCTTTCGATTTCCTGATTGTAGAATTCCACCTGTTCGTCTGTAAATTCCTCATTATCTTCGATTAATCTTTTTATAACATCATTGTAACTGTCGTTTTTTGCTGCCAGTCTGGATAGCATTTCATGGACTTCTTCTGAAACTCTGATTGTTTTATTTAACATTGTTTTTTCACATCCGCCATAATCTATTGTATACTGAGTATACATCATGGATCTTTTATAATTTATACTTTATGGATTTTCAGGATATGCTTTAAAAATAAGAAAAAATTGTAAAATAGCATTTGAGCTATTTTACTTTAATTTTGGATTTGACTGTTTTTGCAGAGTACAGCAAATCTCCACTGAAGCTTGTAGTAGCGGTGAAGGTGCCTTTCTTGGTGATTTTAACGGTGAATGTTGCAACGCCTTTCTTGTTGGTGGTTGCCTTGTATGTTTTACCGTTAACTTTCAAAGTCACTTTCTTGCCGCTTAATGCTTTACCGTTATTGTCTTTTAGTGTGGCTGTAATCTTTTTGGTGGTTTTTTTCTTGAATGTCTTTTTGGCTACTGTCAGTTTGGTTGCTTGCTTCTGGACTGTAATTGTGGATGCGGCAACGCTTCCTTTATAGCTGGCTGTACCTGTAAATGCCATTGCGACATCATATTTTCCGGAAGCATTTGTCGGAAGAATGAAGCTTGCAGCTCCGTTTCCATCAGTTTTAAGATTATAAACCTTGCCGTTGAAGGTTATGCTGACGTCCTGATTTGCGATGACATTGCCTTGACCGTCTTTTAGTGTGAACCGATATTTTGTGCCTTTGGCATTTGCCGCATAAACAGTTAAAGTGCCTGCAGTGATTTTAGTTGCACTCTGCACGGATCCCATCTGTATGGTGGTTTCAATGCTGCTGTCACCGTAGATGTTGCTTCCGGCATACTTCGCCTCAATATCACACACACCTGCAAGACCGTTAATGTAGATGTGTCCGAACTGATCGGTAGTGTCAATTATCTTAGCGCCGCCGTTTATGGCATATGTGATTTTAGCATTTTCAATAACTCTGTCATCAATGCCTGCAAGTTCGATTACCACACGGCCGTCTTTTACATATGTAACTGCCATTTTTGTAGCGGTTTTAGCCTGCGGGATATAGACAGTACCGTTGTCAATATGCATCTGTGCAAATTCAATCTTAAAGCTTTCAATATCAGGAATATCTGAAAAATCATTGTCCTTAACACTTATTGCTTCAACCGGACTGATACCAAGAGTTTCAAGCACCTTGATATAATAGAATGTTACGCCGGCACCGTCAACACTTGAGTCTGCTTTTTTAACGGTGTTTCCTGTGATGTTTATTCCGCCGATTACAGATGCAAAACCGTGAGCAGTGTTTTCAGCTTCAGACAAGATTAATAAATTATCGTCTTAACAATGAAAGTGTTGTTGATAATTTGAATGAAACTGGATGCCTTCTGCAGACTGATAACAGGCAAATTCTGCAAATCTACAACTTTCGGACCCAGATTATCAATGTAGCTGACATTAATCTAGATTACTCAACTGTTTTTTGCAATCACATTTGTGTTTTTGTGCGGATGCACACTTGACAAATGTTTATTGTTTTGGAAGTTGATATTATTTATCATAGCAAGCATATACTGGTCAGTTATCTGACCACAGATTTATATATTATGTGGTCAAATATTTAACCAGTAAATTAAATATTTTTTCCAGGATGAGGTTTAAAATGTATGAAAAAGAAGAAATTATCAGTGATTATATTAAAGAAGAATTATCTGATGTTCCAAACATTTTAGATAATGAATTAACATTGGATGGCAGAAATTTTGAACATAGAAAAGAGTTTGAATTTATTAAACATCATATTGATGAGTTTTTAGAAAAAACAACCAACAACCGTTATTTTGCACTTCCAGGCTTAAGAGGTATTGGGAAAACAACACTACTATACCAGACCTATGAATACCTGTTCAAATCCAAAAATATCAATCCCAATCAGATACTGTTCATTTCATGCGAAAACCTAAATGACATTGTGGATTTTAAAATCATAGATGTTGTAACACAATTTTTAGAAACCTACCACAACACCACTTTAAGGAGACTGGACAAAAAAATATTCCTGCTCATCGACGAATCACAGTATGACAAAAACTGGGCATTGTCCGGAAAGAGGATATATGACAGAACCAAAAACATATTCATGATTTTTACAGGTTCATCAGCACTGAACCTTGAATACGATGCCGATTCAGCAAGAAGACTTCTAAAAGAAAACATCACTCCACTAAACTACAATCAGCACCTGAAACTGAAATACAACTACAATGCCGCCAATGCTTCAGCATCCCTTAAAAAATTAATTTTCGAAGGAGACATAACTGATGCAGCAGCTTGTGAGCAACAGATAAATCAGGATTTAATCAACATCAACGGTTATTCAACAACTGATTGGGATGAATTTTTAAAATATGGTGGATTTCCAACATCACTGTTTGAAACCAACCATCATATAATCTGCAAAAACATAACCGGAATGATAAAGAAAGTAATATCACATGATATGGGAGCAATATCCTCAATAACCTCCACCAGTCAAACACATGCTAACCGTCTGTTGAGATTTCTTGCACTGCAAAAGCCGGGAGACATTTCCCAGGAAAAAATGGGAACATACCTTGGAACATCCAAAGGCAATGTAAGAAACATCCTTGACATTCTTGAAAAAACTCAGCTGATATTTCATTGCGAACCACATATCGCATCACCTAAAAGGTCCATCAAGTCATGGGAGTATTTCTTTGCAACATCAAGCATAAAACATATCATGACATCATCAATAGGCAATTTAAATTCAAATAAAAAGGCATATCTCGGCGTTCTTTTGGAAAATCTGGTTGCATCAACATTATTCTACCTGAGCAATGAGGAGGGAAACTATTTCACATTATACTATGATCCGGAAGACAAGACCAATGTCGATTTTGTAATTCAGAGTGAATTCCAAAAGGCAATACCTATTGAAGTGAGTATGGGCAAAAAGAAGAAAAGACAACTTGCTCCTGCAATTGAGCGTTACAATGCTGATTATGGAATAATAATTTCAAATACCACTAAAACTATAACAAAAAAAGATAATATTATTTATCTGCCTCCGAAAACATTCTCATTTTTATAAAAATGAGTATTTTAAGATGATAAATAGCAATTTAACACTTTTAAGGAGTTAAATATTGAGATTGGGAAAAATACTTATTTCCCAATCATACCTTTAATAATGTCAATATCAGCCCGGAGCCTGTCAAGTTCACTTTTAAGTTCATTTTTCTCATTTTCAATTTTAACAAACTCCGGTGATTTGACATGCAATTTTTTAACATCAGTACTGATGGTAACGGCAGGTAAATGCTCGATGTATTCGTATTTCAAATCTTCAGGGTTAATCATAAAGTATGCCTGATCCGTCCTGCTTTTGGATTTTCCTTGCAGGTCGTTGACATCATCAAGGCTCATGCCGTCATTGTAAAGTGCTGATGCATGAAATTTATGTAGCATATGGCTTCTGAAACGGTTGTAGTTTCCAACTTTGCCCAGTCCCAAAGCATCATTTATCTTTTGGAAATTAAGAGAAAAATAACTCAAATCCATCTTAAATAGCTTTAAATCATTGGTTGCATTGTCCGTACGATACAGAATATGTGCATTGATTGCCTTGACGGCTTCGGGACTGCAGTGTGTCGTATAGTACTTGTTGGTCTTTTTACGGCAGATATTGAATGTGGGAACAATCGTGTCGTCGCCCTCAATCAAATCGATTATCTCAAAGATATCCATATCCTTGCGGGGCAGGTATTCGGACAGCGCATCGATATAATCCTGTATTTTAAGGCTCAAGGTCTCTGCCCTTGCACATCCACTGGAGCAGATGAAAATTATCGCCGCCTTCATGACAGGTGTTGCAATACTAATCGCCTCACGGATTATCTCCTTATCAGGCAAATCAGTGAAATAAATAGGTTGCGGTTTCTGTATGGATTTCTGGTTGATTTTCGGCAAGGAATAGATTTCAATGTCATAGAACTTGTAGAACTTAGTGATACACATCATCACAGATCTTGTAATGTTCAATGCATAGTTGCTCAGATAATATTGCCTGAATTCCAGAAGTCTGCTTTTGATTTTCCTGTGCTTCCATTTTATTCCCTTGTTTTCCTCGTCTTCCGCTTCCCTTAAAAACTCATGAAGATCCATGCCAAAATAGTTTGAGTACTGCTTAAGAGCATAGACATATGCCTTCTGAGTAGCAGGGGGAATGGTTGTATGTTACAAATATATTTTTTAAAAGCTCATTATTTTTCATAGTTACACCTCTAATTTTCGGTTGTAAAAAAAATTTCAAAGAGCCATAAAAAAACAAATTTGGGATAAGTATATAATAATTTGAAAGTGATATAATTAATATCTATTTTTTCATTTAATTTAACGGTTTTGGCATTAACTTCATGTTTTTCTATTTGATTGATATTCTAGCATATATCAACAGCCATAAAAGTTGTTCCAAATAGCACTATTGGAATTGTCCAACACTTACGAAACCAATATTATCAATAAACTATTAATCAATTCGCTCTCCATTATTAACCATATTATCACAGCATTATCGAAGATATATCTACAAAATATACTAAATTTTGGTAAACCTAAAATTTATATATGTTTGCTAAAAAATATATTAATGAGGTGAAAATATATCAAGCACATGAAAACGCAATTATTCAATCATTATTCTAAAACTTGATTAATAATATTATAAAGTCAACAACTTGAATCGTATAATCTCATATTTAAAGTTTGATTAATGGAAATTATATTTGCAATAGTCATAATCATTCATTAAGCTCAATTCTTAACTTAAAGACATATAAATTGATTAGCTATAAATTACAACGACAACTATGAATAGATTAATAATTAATTCACTATCTTTTTCAAGAATAATTCTTGGACTATTATTCCTATATGCTGTTCTTTTTGATTTCAATATCATTTACCTAACTTGGATATTTACATTGACGATAATTAGCGATATCTTAGATGGTCATTTAACTCGCAAATATGATTTGATATCCGCAAATGGCTCTGAAATCGATGTTATCTGTGATTTTTTATTTATAATCCTATCAACATTGTCACTTGTTTTAATTGATTTAGTGCCTTTTTGGTTCATATTTATAATATCATTGAAATTGATTGAGTTTTTCATAACATCCGGAAAGGGCGGGTTAAAATATGATAGATTCGGAACATTCGTTGCATATATGTTCTATGCATTTCCCATTATTGCAATATTGATAAACTCCAAAAATATCATATTCCTATTGACAATTGCTATAACCCTATGTGCAGTTACATCCTCAATTTTAAGAATCAAAAATATGAATGATAAATAAAGCACGTATATGATGGGATAAAAATGATTTCTCTTAGAAAAATAAATAGTATTCTAATAATTATTGTAGTGTTGATGCCGGCATATCATGCATTTATGAATACATTGTTATATAAAGAAAAATTTTATCCACATTGTCTGAAAACATTATCATGTGAAGATGTCTGTCCCATGAAAATTCCAACACAACGGGCAATTTCCAAGATGAACAGAAAATCAATATGGAGATTAATGCAATTAATAGACAAAGACAAATGAGCTAGTTACATTTTAAAAAAAAATAGTTATTCTAAGGTGTTGTCATGAAATTAATAGAAAAAATAGAACCGTTTATAATTATTTTTTCAATCATTATTGGACTGATATTTAGCAATATTTTGTTTATTGCCCAAAATAGTGAGTATTTTATAACCATATTTTTATGCTTAATGATTTATGGATTATTTTTAGAAACAGAATTAAATGAGTTGAAAAACAGTTTTAAAAATCTTAAATTCACATTCGCAAGTTTAATTATTAATTTCATATGGACACCCTTATTCGGATATTTTCTAGGGTCAATATTTTTAAAAGGCAATCTGGATATTTTAATTGGATTTTTCATGTTAATAGTAACACCATGTACAGATTGGTATCTGGTATTTACCAAAATAGCAAAAGGAGACATTAAACTAAGTTTATCAATATTGCCAATTAATTTGGTATTGCAAATTATTTTACTTCCAATTTATTTAATATTATTCTTTTCAAGTAAGATTACATTAAATTACTCGCAAATCATCTATTCACTTTTAATCGTTATTGTAATTCCATTTATAGCTTCACAGATTACAAAATTTGTATTAAATGAAAATCTAAATGAAAAAGCAACAGAATTATTTTCAAATTTACAGATCTGGTTTTTAGCACTTGCAGTAATCTGCATTTTTTCAAGCCAAGGCTCCCTATTACTTGATAATTTGAACTCCATAATTTCAATATTTATACCATTAATCATTTTCTTTGGTGTTAATGTCATTATAGATTTATTATTATCTGAAAAAATTAATTTTACCTATCCTGAATATGCAAGCCTGACAATGACAACATTAGCACGTAATTCTCCAATAGCACTAGCTATTGCAATAAATTCTTTCCCAGGACATGAATTAATAGCAATTGGACTAATAATAGGACCTTTAATAGAATTGCCTGTACTTTATATCGTTTCAAAATTCTGCTTATTGATTAAGAATTCTAGACTATTCTTTGTTTGCAATAACTTATTTTGAAATCGTTTTGCTGTACATCAATAGCTGGACCCCATAATTTCCTATATAAAATCATTATCATTAAAATTCCAACCAATGGCGAAAATCCAGATTGTGAAGTTTGAAATTGTTTTTACAATCTAAATTTGAATTTACATAACAAGATTCGTTTGTATGAATTTAAGGAATAATTTGTCCTAGATTATAGAGTAAAAAAATGAGTGAAATAATATTTAATAACCATGTCATTAAAATAAGCATATAGAGAAAAGTAGCACAACTATCACATGAGTCTCATACAAATCTCTCCAAATTAATAATTAATTAATATTTTAAATTTCAAGTTATATATCATTACTATATACATTTCTAGTTTTGAGTACAACAAAATTAGAACCTATTGTTAAACTATCTTCATAATATCTAATCGTTAGGACGTGATAGAATTACTGTCAAAATTTAATATTGATATTAAACTATAAAATTATTCTTAAATCAAAAAAAAATTATTTATATCAATTTTTATTGAATTTAATTTAATGAATTATTTTAGTATCCAAGACAATTTTTTATCTGAATTCCATTACAAAAAAATCACAAACACATATACTTTAACAATTTAAAGTACTTCAAATTACTAAAGTTAATAGTGTAACTTCAGACAAATGAAGTAATTAATTGAACTTGATATTTAGTAGTTATATATTTCTGTAGGGATATATTCCCTTTTCTTTAAATTCCAATTCCAACCATCTTTTAAGAATAGGTTCTGAAATCTCATATAATCCATTATTTAAACTTATTAATCCTTGATTTTGAAGATTGTTTAAGTAATTGCTTAATGACCCCGTAGATATTCCAAATTCATTCGCTATGTCTATTCTTCTCAGGGGTTTTTCGAGCAGAATTATGATTATGGTCTGTTCTCTAAAAGACAGTCTAGCCCATATATTTATTAAATGAGAACTTATTGCCTGGATTTTTTTATCAAAATACATTTTTATTGCATCATCATCCAGCTGCTCATTGATTGGAAGCAGGGATGCAAATATATTGACATATGACGGAACTCCAGAGGTGCATTTGTAAAATCTGTCAAAACCATCATTAGTGAATAAGATATATGGGGTTTTTTCAGACAGATAATTTTTGACAGTTTCTTTCTCAAATGGATTAATGTTTATTGAAATCATTCTTCCGCCAAATGCTCCATTCTGGCTTGCAATTTCAGATATTAATTTGTCCTGCAGGCTCATTGAACCTGAAAATATGTATGCTATGTTTCTTTGGTTTTGAATGTAGCTTCTAATTTTCCATAAAAAGGATTCCTTGTAATTGTTCAGTTCTTTAATAATTTGAAATTCATCAATGAATATTAAAACACCTTTAATTTTGTCATTATTTTCATCATATATTTTTTCAGGCAGATTCAATGTAAAATCCATAAGTTTTTCTTCATTTGTTTTACTTGAAAAAACTGGTACAGGTATTTTATCAAGCTGTATGAACTCCCTGATTTTAAAATCATTGGATTTGAAATATTTTTCTATTTGCTTGTCTAACGTGTTCAATCCTTTGTTTTTTGATTCGAGAATTAACTCTTTGAAGAAATGTTCCATCAATCCGATTATGCTCATCTGGTTTTTCTGATAGCATTTGGATTTTGAAAAATCCATATATACTACCAGATATTCATCATCCAGTTCTCTTTTTAGCTTTTTAAGAAAAACAGTTTTACCTACTCCCCTTATGCCAGTCAATAATAAATCTGGGGCATGACCCTGACTGGTTGAATGCAAAATATTTTTAATATTTACTAATTCGCTTTCTCTGTTGTAAAATTCTTCATCAGTCAAATTCTGGTTATTTCCCCAAGGCAAATCTGTCATTACAGAATCCTCCTAAAAAATGTACTACAAATTATAGTATGTACCTAATATAATATAAATTTTAGTACATATTATAAAATATAGTATATAGAACATGTACTAAAAAATTTAGTACATATTAAACGAATGAAAATCTTTAATTAATATAAGTTCACTAAAAATAAGCTAAAGAGAACATAAGTAGCACAACTATCACATGAGTTTTCATAAATCTTCTCCAATATTTTTAATCTTTTAATTAATGATTTCATTTTTAAATTAATTAGAAACTATAAAGTCATTGCATTTTGAGTTAAAAAAATGAAACGTTTAACTTCTGCATTCATTAGAAATTTTCATGCCCTCTTTGTTTTTATTCTTCTTAATCATTTTTCAAATTTTGCCATTGTTCTGTCTAACAGAGAATTTTTAGCAACCGCAGAGTTTAGAAAAGCGAAAAAAGAGATTTCCACATGCAAATTGTAAAAATTTCATAATTATTCATACAAACAATATATTACTAACATATGACAAAGTTATAATATCTAAACAATATTGTTCGAGGTGCGTATCAATGGCAAAATGTCCTAGTTGTGGAAATGATTTAAATGCATCAGATAAACGCTGCAGTAAATGCGGTGCTAAATTAGATAAAGAAAAATCAAATAATTCTTCAAAATTGCTGATTGGAATAATTGTCATCATTGTTATTTTAGCGGTTGTAGGGGCTTTAGCTGGCGGTGTTTTCAACAGCAATGAAACAGGCGATATCTCAAAAGATTCCTCTTCTAATGCAGTTAGTCCAGTTAATGAAAATAAAACTACTAATTCACAATCCCAATCAGGTTCTAGTGATGATTCAAGTCCTGCTACCGGTACAGAATATTGGGCCAGTGCAAAAACAGATAAATTCCATCTCTCATCATGTGAATGGGCTCAAAAAATTAGTGACCATAACAAAATAGTTTATACTTCCCGGGAGGATGCAATATCAGATGGTAAAAAACCATGTAGCGTATGCAATCCTTAATTTTTTCTTTATTAGGTGGTTTAAATTCAGTTAAATGATCAAAAAGAATGTCCTTTATGTGGTGAAATTTATGGCAGTTCCCATAATTTTTGTTCCCATCATGAAGAAGTCATTAAATTAGTTTACTCAAGAGATCTAGTTAAAATTTGCCCAAAATGTGGAAAAAAATATAAAAAAGAGGATAATTTTTGCTCACAACATTCAGATTTAATCGAACTTATTAATATAGGTGATTTGGTTAAAATATGCAGTGCATGCGGAGCCAAGTATCCTGAGGAGTACAATCATTGTATAAGATGCCCTTCCGATGGTTCATTAGTTTATTTTGTTAAAACACCCAAGATTAAAGATATTAAAACTAATCCGAATAACCATTATAATTTTAATGAATATCCCAATAAGTTTAGTGAAGTTAAAGACTTGCTTTCACAGCCAAATATTGATAAATTAACTGATTTTAATTTAAGCCAATTGCAATTTAATGAAATAATAACTAACATTAAAAAGACATCTGAGAAAATTCTTAATGAACTAATTGATAAACACCATATAAATTTTTATTCAATTTCTACACTAGACAAAATCATGTTATTTTCAAAATCATTTGTTAAAACAGATTATAAGGAAGGCGGAGGAAATTTGGGGCATTTTGAATTTAATGAAATTTATATTGACGATAGAGCAAGTGATGCAATACAAATCACCACATTGATTCATGAACTTTCACATTTTTTATTATCCGAAATATTAGAACAGGTCGTTTCAGAAATTCTTAAAACTGAAAAAACTGAAGCAGTTGAAGCTTTTGTTTGTTATGCTTTAATAAATAATGAATTAAATTATTTGGTTGATGAGTACTGCGCCCATACTGTTGAAGGGAGATTTGCACTATTGGGGTATCAGGATTATGGTTCATATAAACACCGTTTATCAGAATTTTTGCAATACTATTCAGAAGACCATGTTGAAGTTGCAAACGGGATAGGGAATACCTTTGCTGATTATATAAAATCAATTATTGAGCCATATATAGATGAGAATCTAAGAATGGACATAAAAAAAGAATTTTCAAAGATTAATGATATGCCAAAATATTCTGAACTGAAATATGAAACTTCTGAGGTTTTTGATTGGCAACGTTTTTCCAAATCAATGCAATTAATGCTTACAAGCAATTTGGAGGAGTTTATCAATAACCCTCAGGATATGGAAAAGTTAATGTTATATTCTGTTAAATTTAAGAAAAATAATCAGTACAATTATTGTGAATATTGAGACTGCCTAATCTAATTTTTTTATTAATTTTCGTCTGATTCAGTGTTGATTTTAGTTATAATTATTTAAAAAGCAAATATGTTAGAATATAGGCAGTTATCCAAGGTAACAAAACTAAAATACATCCTATAATCCATTTTACGTATTCTGCAATACTTAAATGTTTTGGTTTTAATGATTAGGTGTTTTGAAAGTTATGGCTTTAGTTTATAACCTTTGAATACAGATATATCACCAAACAATCCGGAATTGGCCAAACAAAATCACAAAAAATATGCAACAAAAAATTCGAATATTTGCCACCATTTGTATGATGAGCAATTCTAAAGCATAATAATCAAAAACAAGAATCAGCAGCCATCCCATAATAGATTTGGTAAAAAAAAAAGATTGCGTTATGAAAGAAAAATATGAGCCAAGAAAATACCTGATAAGATAACTCATTATATAATACATGCATGAAAATAGAATTTAAGAACTTGCTTTTTATTTAATCTTTATCTGCATTTAAGGATTATGCATGCAATGGCCAATATTCATTAACATTACCAATGATGGATTTAAGGAAAAAAAATAAAGAAAAAATAGAATATGAATCTATTTTTTCACAACAACAGTTACCTTTTTGTTGACTGCCTTGAAGTATTTGCTTCCTGCAAACATGACAGTTCCCTTGAAAGTTCCTTTCTTGTTTAGTTTGGTTACTTTAAATGTTGCAACACCTTTCTTGTTAGTGGTTGCCTTGTAGGTTTTGCCGTTTATTTTTAAAGTAACTTTAGTGTTCTTGAGAACTTTACCTTTGTTGTCCTTTAAGGTTGCTTTAACCATCTTGGTTTTTACCTTAACTTTGGTTGTTAACTTTTGAGTAGTCAACTTCGGAGTTGCCTTAGATACAACAACACTAGCCTTATTACTTGATGCTGCGTATAGACCAGCACCTGCAAAGGAGAATGTAGCTGTGTAGGTTTTAGGAACCAAAGTTGCAACATTTATTTTGACTTGACCATTTTTATCAGTGGTGAAAGCCTTGTTGATTGTACCGACTTTAACATTAATCTTTTTACCTGATATGGCAATTCCTTTTTCATCTTTTAAAGTTATGACCAAGTTTTTAGCAGCATTATAAGTGGCAGATACTTTAGATGCAGATAATTTAGTACTATATTTGAATGTAAAGTTACTGGAAGCATTTGATGGCAATAATGCATCATTTCCTTCAAAGAAAGCTTTAAATTCAATATTTCCTTTTAAGTTTGAAACCGCAATAGTTCCGTTTGCATCAGTGGTTTTATTATTGCCAACGCCATTAACAGTATAAATCACATTAACGTTAGAAACGGGATTTCCTTCAGCATCTTTAACAGTGACAATCACATTACCATTTTCAGTTTTAATGGAAGTGGATGTTTCAACAGCAACAATTTTAAGTTTGGTGGCATTTAAATAATTGTGTTCATAATCCCCTACAGTTTCAATGTCAGTTGTTGCATCGAAATCATAATCACAGTCTTCAATTTCACAATAAGTTTCTATAGCTATATTTCCAGGAATATCGACAATACCTTTTACATCACAGTTGCTGAATTTACAATTGTAGAAGTATATTCCATCATCAACATAAAAAGTACCTTTTTTAGTTACAATTGAATCGGCAGTTATATCTTTAAAAGTACAATTGGTAAAGTTAACTAAACCATACATATAAACATTAACCCTTGCATTTTGAATAAAAGTACAATTATCAAAAATTATATTACGTGTGAAAGCACACCCATCTTGCTCAGCATGTTCCAAACCAGGAGCATAATGATTAAATCCTGAACATACAGAAAATGAACCTGCAATTGTACAATTAATAAAATGACATGGCCTCTGATAATCATTACCCTCAACAGTTAGATTAATAAAAGTAAATTTCTCACCTATCTCTGTACCATAATTTGTTTTTAATTTAACTCGGGTATTAACTCCTTGTCCAATGAATGTAATATTTTTTTCATCAGTAAATAATGTTTCATAATATCCATCAGCTAAATAAATAATCCCATTATTTTTGATATTGCCTGCAGCAATGGAAAATCCATCTTCTATTCCCCCATAGGCATTTTCCCAACTTTGCCCATCAACATCATCAGAATAAGGATCATTTTCAGAACTACTATTTATATAAATTATGTCGTGTTCCTCCCAATCTTTAAGAATGTCTGGTGCAGTAGCTTTAAGAAGCGGTTGGTTGAGAATGGTGCTTAAATTTTTGTTGTTAGGAGTTACCGGATTAATAAATATATTGTTTGTTCCCAAATTTTGTTGATAGCAATTGTTGAATGTATTGTTTTCAAAAGTATAATTTCCACTTATTTCAACTGTATCGGATGATGTTAATGTATGGTTGTAAAATGTGTTGTTGTATACTTTTAAGTTTGGAATTCCTGCAGTTATGTTTTCAAATGCTTGACTGAAAGCAGCAATCGCCTGTCCATTAGCAGCAGCATTATTAATAAATGTGGAATCATGCACATTTAGCGCTCCACTGTTCAATGCAGTAATTGCACCCCCATTTCCATCAGCGTGGCAATTTTCATTTTCTTCAAATGTACAGTTTTCTATTGTGATGTTGTAGTTACCTGCCCACCATCTGGAAGCTCCAATAGCTCCACCACCAATGTTAGTATGACATTTATTCTTTTTAAATACAGTATTGTATGTTTTTAATGTACTGTAGGTATATAATGCTCCACCATTCCATCCTGCTACATTTCCTTCAAAGAGACTGTTATTTATCATGGTTCTTGCATTGTAATGAGTGTGAATTGCTCCTGCCCACCAAGCAGCAGTATTATTAATAAATTGAGAATTGTCCACGTTTAAAATTCCACAATTGTTAATTGCACCTGGCTCCACATTAGCTGAATTACGAACAAATGTACAATCATTTACATTCATCACAACCCCAGTAACAGTTCCGGAGTTATAATTGCTGACAACACCATAACCTGCAGATGAATCAACAATATTACAATTAATTAAATTCATAGTCCCTAAAGTATTATAAATCACTGCATTCTGTCCAGTTCCTGCAGTTATATTATAAAAATTACAATTTTCCAAAGTTTTAGTCCCTGCTAATTCTAAAAGATAAGTTACACTCATATCCTTAAATGTAACATTAATAAAATTAATTGTCAATGCAGAATTATTATTTAAGAATGGAATTAAAGTATAAGATCCGGCTGTTATATAACTATTTGCAGTACCTATAATAGTGGCATTATTTCCAAAGGTAATTTGTTTTGTCGGATGATAACTGGTTCCAGTCAATTTGATAATAAAATTTTTATCTGTCCGTTTAGCATGATTGTGTATTGCATTCCAATTGCTTGCATTAACTTCAGTCCCACTATAACTTAAACTTTGCAGGTCTTTTGCATTATCATCAGTTTCGAAAGTATTTGTTTTTTCATTATTAACTTCAGATATGGTATCCTTCACTTCATCAGTATCCTCCATAAGCTGGGAGTTATCATCAAAAGTATCCGTTGCACTTGCAGATCCGATACAACATATGAAGATTAACAATGCTGCTATAAATAAACTTGTTTTTAACTTCATAACTTTTATCTCCTATATTAATTTATGAAACACGGTTAAATTAGATGCATCATCTAACTTAATACAAATTTTGATAAAATAATTTTATTCATTTACCTATGATTTTTTATTAAACTGCATTAAGTTAATATTAAATGAATAAATTTAAAATTAATTTTATCATATTAATTTATATTATCAATTAAATATAATCTTTGCGAACAAGGCACTTTCAAAAAACTTGTGTGATTTTTAGTAAAACACATTGCCTTCCTCCTTCAATCAAATTAAATCTTAAAATCCCTTCATAATTTACATGACTTTTAAAACGGTGCAATGGTGGAAAAGCAACACCATCCAATCTAGATTAAATTCATTGTAAAACAAACACTTTGATAAATATGGCCATCACATGTGGAACTAATTTCATAAAATTAATATAAATTACAACACATTTTTTGCATCAGACATTCTCTTGTTTAACTAATGAAAATATAATTTAAAAAAAATGCTCTAATGGGCAAAAAAAACTTATTATAAAAAAAATGAGATATTATCGCCATGGCCGGCGAATAAAAATAGGTATAAATAAAGCCGTAGCTACTATGTGAGTTTTCATCCCTTCAAAATTAATTATCCGGCGTTCATTGAAAGGATTGCTTTCATTTAGGAATTACTGTGACATTACCTTCATAGCTGCAGCCCTGATATTTGCCATGCCCTGCAAATGCAAAGTTTCCATAGTAATTATCCTCACCTGCATCCGGCAGATACTCGGCATTTTCAATTGTAAATTCACCATTATCATCAGTAGTGGCAGTTACGAGGGTTCCCAACTCATATCCAGGTTTATGGAATATGATTGTCTGATTTGCAACACCAAAACCATAAGCATCAACCAACATGGCTGAAAATGACTCGTTTTCAACAACCTCAGTTTCATTAATGATTATGAATGTTGAAACGTTATTGTTGAACTGAAACAAAAATACACCAATACAAATTACAAAAGCAACTAATAAAACAATTAACATTTTACTTTGTTTTTCCATTTAATCACATTTTAAAATAGCTTCACGCACTTTGTCAACAGCAATTTGTTTTTTAGCAGGAAATGCAGCAATCTTAACTTTTATATGAATTGCATCTCCTTTATCCAAAATAGTTAATTTTTCATCTAAAGCATCGGTTTTATCAAATCTTAAAAACCAATTTCCCTTTTCATCAATTTTACGCTCTAAATCATTATTTAATTTATCCAAATCCACACTTTCTAAAAGTGTATTAAAAAAAGTCTTTGTATATCGTTTTTTAGATAATATTCCTGATAAAATTATAATTTTATCTTCAAGCAATCCTTCGGCTTCCTCTGCTTCTATTTCAGCGTCGGGAAGTAAATTTAAAATGGCTTGAGAAATTTCATCAACGCTTTCATCCTCATAAACGAAAGCTCTAAATTTAATATTATGAATCATTTAAATCAAAAAAGGATGAAGAAAATATTATAATTTTCTTCTTCTAGCTTGTTCGGAGCCTTTTCCTTTGGATTTGATTCCACGTCCTTTATTACCTGCACTAGTTAAGCCTCTGAGAGCTCTGTTAGTGTGTTTTTTAGAACAAATCCAGTTGATTTTTTCATCGTTAACGATGGAAGGACTTTGTGGATCAACTAAAATGACTTCGAAATATTTGTATTTGCCGTCAGCCCATACCCAGTAAGAGTTTAATACTTCTAAGTTAGGGTATTTTTTAGCTACACGTTCTTCAGCAATTCTTTGAATAGATTTTGCTTGGGTAATTTTGTTTACACCCATTCTTTTAGGTTTACGGCCGTTGAAACGACGGGATTTTCTTCTTCCACCACGTCTTACTCTAGTTCTTACTAAAACAAAACCTTTTTTAGCTCTGTAACCTAAGCTTCTAGCTCTGTCCAATCTGGTTGGTCTTTCAATTCTTTGAACTGCTTTTTCTCTTCTCCATTTAGGAGCTCTTTGCCACATGAGTTCACGTACGTAAGACTCATCTGGGTTTTTCCATGCGTCTCTAATATATTTATACATTAATAACACCTTTTTGTTCAGCCACGAAGGCCACATCCATATGGGAAATTATCCCAAAAAAAGTAAATTACTTACTGTTAAAAATAACAGTAATGAAATATTTGTTTTGTCTATTTATAAATGTATCGTAAAATAAGCAGATTATCATTTACTCTTTTAAAAAAATTTTAAAACTGATTATTTTAGAGTCATCATTTTCATAAACCGATTCTGCAGATACTGTTTTTACAACACCGTAAATCTCTTTTCCTGCATCCATTAAATTAGCCAGAATGAGATTATGCTCTCTTGGAACATATCCTATTTTTTCACCGTTAAACAGAACCAGTATTGCATTTGCATCAAATTTATTATTTTTTTCGCGAACCAGTTCAAGATTTGATTTTTCCTTAATTTTAGGAATTATCTCATCGATATTTTCAATATAATGCAAACCGGCAACATCAACAGTAATTAAGTAAATATCTTCCAGAAAAGGGACTATTTCGCTTTTATGCAAAAATTCAATGAATTTGGTAACTTCAGAATTGCTCTTTTGAATATTGGCCATTTAAATCAGATCATTAATTTTTTCATTATACCTTTGAATTTCACTGTCAAACTGACTAATCAGATTTCTAAGTTCGGTTATGTATGCTTGTTTTTTCTCATCATCACATACAAGCTCTTTTTTATTATAAGGATATTCATTTTTGATTTCAGCTATTTCTCTTTTCTTATAATCAATTAATTCCTGCAACCTGTCCATTTCCAACATGGATTCCACTTCACCATGAGGAATCAGATAATACAGCGATTCCAATGCTTTTAAATCGGCATTTTTAAATGCTTCCGTAATCCGTATAAATAAATTTTTTTCACCCTCAGACAAATTCTTGTTCAAATCGGGGTGCAGTTTCAAAACACATTGCTTATAGATTAATTTAAGCCTTTTTGTGTCCTCTTTTGAGAGAGTCTTTTTTAATTTGTCTTTCATTGCATTTTCCAATTCGTCCATCTGCAGTTTAATATTCCTGCGGTATTGTGAGCATTCTTCTTTTAAAATTTCATTAATCAAGTCCATATCAATAGGTTCATTGTTGTTTATTTGGATTTGAATCAGCCTAAGCTTTCTTTTAAGTATAGATAACCTTACATCCTTCTCATAAAGATTATATTCAATAAAACCAAAACTGAAAATATATTCTCTTTCAAGACATGGACAAATCTGGAATTCGAGTTCCTGATGCTCCAGTATCAAATCAGATAATTTATGTTTTAACTTTTTTAATTCAGGATGAATAATAATCGGCACATTACCACAAACATTACGATAACTATAAGATAAGTTTAGCATTAAATTAAATATATAACTTTCTTAAATGGTGCTCCCATGAAAATGCCTGATGAACTCAATTCAAAATTATTAGCTCCTTGCGGAATCAACTGCATTAGCTGTGATAAATATCAAAGCCCCTGTGCGGGCTGTTTAATCGGCAGTACCGGCAAAAGCAAGGCCAGCTTAAAATGTAAAATTAAAACATGCTTTGATTCTAAGAATTTCAGCTATTGCGCCCGATGCAGTGAGTTTCCCTGTCCTTTAATGAAAAAACATTCAAAAAAATATATTAAAAGACATGATTTAAACACACTTGAAAGTGCAAAAAGAATTAAAACCACAGGAATTGGACGTATGATGATTCAAGACCGTGAAAAATGGTTGTGTCCTAAATGCGGAGGAGTCATAAAATTCCAAACCTGTAAGTGCAGTGAATGCGGATATGACATCAGATAGAAAACATACATTATCTATTTAACTTTTTATTCAAATCACGTGCAACCAGATAATAATAAATATAAAATCCCATCCAGAAAATAATTGCAGATATGCAGGCTATTGCAATCCAGGTTATTACCGGACCGATTCCGAGGTTGATAGGCATCCAATGAAGATAAATTGCAATCAGGAACAATACTGTCATTCCGATTGTCATTTGAAAAATAACCTGAAGCGGAAAAGGCAAATCTTCTTTATGGTAAATCAGCCCGCTTAAGGAAAATCCCCAACCTGCAACTATTGATCCAAGAAACGAATTTATTATATCAACACCACTGAATTGAATGTTATGAGGTCCGTTTGTTAAAGAAATTATAACCATGACACACATTACAATAAAACAGCCTATAAAAGCACCTAATGTTAGCATTTCAATTAATTTTATTTTCATAAAAACCACCTATAAATCTAAAGCCTGTTTAAATCCGGGCAGGTATTTTCTTGAGATATTATCCTTTAAGCCATTTTTAAGTTCTATAAACATCATTCCTTTAAGTGAAGGAGCAACTCTCCCTATCTTTTTTAAATTAATAATTGTAGTTTTAGATATGCGGACAAAATCGCCCGTTAGTGTCTCTTCAACCTGATATAATGGTTTTTTAATAAAGTATTCGCCACTTTCAGTATAGACATTAACCTGTTTATTTTCAACTTTAAGCATGTAAACTTCATTAAACTCTAAAAGGGCAATATCAAGACCCTTTCTTACCGCCAGCATTTCACTTGATTCATCACTTTCTAAAATTGACATTGCCTTTGTGATGTTATCAGTTAATTCATCGGTGTGAATATCTGCATGGGGCTCTTCAATATCTCTTGAAACAAATAAATTTACCTTCATGATTTATTTCCTTAACTTTTCCATTTCTTCTTGAATCTTTTGTTCCCTATATTCTGCTGTGTCAAATTTAGCACTAAATACAAATGCTTTTAAAAAGCCATCAAACACTGCAATACCCCAGAAAAATGCTGGAAATAACACCCACCAGAATTCAGGAGTGAAAGTGAAGTTGACAGCCGCCAACAATAGGTTGACAATTATATAAATAATAAAATCCTTATAAAATTTGATTTTGGCATCGGCTCTTTTTTCTGCTGTAACCCTTAAACTGTCGTCCATTCAATCACCCATTTTAGAAAGTTCCCTATCAATCATTCTTTCCCGATAATCATTAAGAGGATAAGCTTTAAAATAATCATCTGCAAGTTCAATTCCCCAGAAAAGCATTACAAATGCCAATAACCAAAAGCTTTGCAGGATTAGAAAACAGATAATTGCTATTATTGTATTTACCATCAAATACTTATATAGATTTTCTTTGAATTTGATTTTTCTATCAACTCTTTTTTCTGCCTTTTGTCTTAAATCCATCATATCACCTTCAATTATATGATTAGTAAAACCATATATAAATGGCTAATTGGCAGCACATCCAAGATGCATAAAACTGAAACCAAAGTGCGAAAAATCAGGACTGAAAATGAAAATCATGGAAGCTTATAATACAGCCACCAGGTAATATAAAATAGAAGTTAAGCCTGGAACTGTCAAATTGTCAATTCCCCCATAACTGAATGCTTCACAGACTGTTGCAACAGCAGAAATCACAAAAATTTTAACAATATCAAATTCAGGCATGACACATCCAATTGAAGTGAAAACCATCCATACAAATACGCTCATTACAGAGGTGATGACAAACATTGTAAGTGAACCTTCAAGAGATTTTACACCTCCAAATACAGTATATTTGACTCTACCGAATTTCTGACCAATTAATGCTGCAAAACCGTCACCATAAACCATAGGAACAACAGCCAATGCTACAATCCAAATATAAAATTTGGGATCATTTGCAGGTGCGATTAAACTAAATATGGCAATTAGCACTGTCCAGATTCCTGCATAGAAAAATAATCCTAATGCATGACCTGATTCAGTTACCCTATTTTCAATTTTAATTGGTGAGTATTCAGACAATAAGAACAAGACAAATGTAATCGGCAATGTTAAAAACCAAACCATATTCCAGGGATTTGAAAACAGAGGCATGACAAATATCATGTTGCCCACCATAATATGTAAAAATTTACGTGAAACTTCAGGCTTTGCCTTTAAAACCAATTCAGCCACTACAAAAATGGCTGCAACATAAATATAAACTACAATCAATACAAGAATATCTGAAAATATCATCAACAATACCCTCCATATTCACATCCTTCACTTTCAGTTTCCATATAACCAATGAAAATTCTGATATTTCTGCACAATCCGTTTCACCTCGGTTTTTAGCATCCAAAAACATTTCAAATGAATTTAATTTTTTAAAAAGATTATCAGCACCATAACCCATATTAAAAGTGAATTGTTTATCAGCGCCACAATCATGCCCCATTCCACAAGCAGTCCATTGAGCACATATGGCTTTCTTCAAATCACTTTTATTCATTGATAAACTCTGATACAATATTGGTTTTGTTAAAAATATTTTAAATAATTTATTATTTAATAAAAAAAAGTAAAACCAAAAGAAAACTGGAAAAGATTAAAAACCATTTCTTATTAAGTTTTTAAAAAATTTTTTACAAAAATAATCAAATCTCGACAGTATAATTAAAAAAAAGAAAATAAAGTGAAGTTAAACTTCACTATTTTGTTCCATATACCCTATCACCGGCATCTCCAAGACCTGGAAGAATATATGCATTATCGTTTAATTCCCTATCAACAGTTGCACAGAATATCTCAACATCAGGATGATTATCTTCAATTGTTTTAATACCCTGCGGAGCGGCTACAATACAGAGTAACTTGATTTTGCATACCCCATCCTGCTTAAGTCTGGATATTGTTGCTGATGCACTTCCTCCAGTTGCAAGCATAGGGTCAATTACAAGAACTTCCCTTTTATCAATTCCATCAGGCATTTTATAGTAATATTCAACCGGTTCAAATGTTTCTTCATTTCTATAAAGTCCTATATGACCTATTTTCGCATTTGGAATTAAGTTTAATATTCCATCAACCATACCCATTCCTGCCCTTAGGATTGGGACAATAGCATATTTATCTTCATCCAACATACCGGTTTCCATTTTTTCAAGGGGAGTTTCAATAGTGGTTTTTTCAAGTTTAGCATCTCTCATTGCTTCATAAACGAGCATTGTGGAAATTTCTGTTACCAGTTCTCTGAATTCCTTTGTTCCAGTATTAATATCTCTCAGAAGTGCAAGCTTATGAGTTATAAGCGGATGATTTAAAACAAATTCATTCATGTCTTTTCCTCCGGCATGACAAGATTTAAAATTACACCGACAATAGCTGCAAGTGACATTCCTGAAATTGCAATAGACAAGTTGCCTGATACAACAGATAATGTTGCACCACCTAATCCTAAAACAAGCATGGTTGCGGCTACGACGACGTTTTTAGTGTTGTTAAAATCAACCTGATTGTGAATTAAAATTTTAAGACCGTTTACACAAATGAAACCATACAGAAGTACAGATATTCCTCCTAAAACCGGTGCGGGAATTGCAGTTAAAAATGCTGTTAGGTGTCCTGAAAATGCAAATACTATTGCAATAATGGCTGCAAGAGCAATTACATAAACAGATGCAACACGAGTCATACCAACAACAGAGGTGTTTTCACCATAAGTGGTGTTTGCCGGACCGCCCAGTACTGCTGCTAAAAATGTTGCAATACCATCACCCAGCAAAGTTCTGTCAAGTCCCGGATCTTCAATTAAATCGCGTCCGATGATTTCACTTAATACTTTGTGGTCTCCAATATGTTCCACCATTGTCACTAATGCAATAGGAACAATAGTAAGGACTGCTGCAAAATTCAAATCATAATTCATAAACGGCAAATAGAATTTAGGAATTTCAATCACGTTTGCAGTTAATGCCTGGGTAAAATCAACCATGCCCAGTGCAGCTGCTGCAATATAACCTACAAGGATTCCTACTAAAAATGGAATTACCCTTAAAATACCTTTTCCACGAACTGCTAAAAATGCAGTAGTTAAAAATGCAATTAACGCAACAACCAGATTATTCCACGGAACTACATCCAAATTCAAACCAATTTCACTAATTGCTGTTGGTGCAAGAGATAAACCGATGACCATAATCATAGGCCCGACAATTACTGGAGGCAGGAGTTTATTAATCCAATCCTTCCCAGAAACACGAATTATACATGAAACAGCAACATATACCAAACCGACAATCATTAAAGCAGTAAAAACACTAGCTTTGCCTGCTATTGCAAATCCTGCAACCATAGGTGCAATAAATGCAAATGAACTTCCCAGATATACCGGGCTCCTACCGCGGGTACAGACAATATAAATCAATGTACCCAGACCAGATGTGACTAATGCTACGGGAATTGATAAAACATCTGCACCTGCAGTAGCGTTTACAACAATAGGCACTAAAATTGTGGCTCCAAACATTGCACATACATGCTGTATAGCAAGTAAAAACCATCTGAGAGCAGGCGGTTTATCCTTAACACCAAGTAGCATATTACTATTTTCTTCAACCATATATATCACAAAATTTTCCTAGTATTATCATAAATTGAGTAATTATTTTAAAAAAATTCTATTGAATATTATAAAATATAACTTAAAAATATCTAAAATATATAAATAAACTTTTAAAATATAATCTTAACAATTTTTGATTAATAATATATATCTGAATGAAATAATAAAATACTTTGGTTCTAAAAAAAGAAATTGCAGTTTTACCTATCATAGAAACAGGCAAAAAGCAAATTTATTTATTGCAAAATTTCTTTATAAAACTCTTACCGGCATTTTTGCTAAAAATCTTTTTTTAGCTTTGGCAAATGCCCTTTAAAAAAAAAATGGGGAAAAAAAGTTTCCCAAAAAAAAGTTTAAGCTTCTGCAGGTTTTCCTTTCTCAGCCCATTTAACAGTCATATTTGTAAATGGTTGGGCAATTGCACTCCAAATTAAACTCAAAATCCAGTGAGAAATAATCATTATCAAAATATCAGTAACTGCAAATACACCAATGAATGCAAGACCGATGAATATAAAGTTATCGACCAGTTCACTGAATGCAATTACTCCCAAGTTTTTAACAGCAGAATATTCCTTGCCTTTGTTTACAATAGAAGTAATCCTTGCATTTACAAAATTACCAATCAGGTAACTAATATAAGATGCAATAAGGATTCTCGGAGTTTGAGTAAATACAAATGCCAGACTTGAATCTCCAGTAAAGAATGCCGGAGAAGGTAAGAATAATATTAAAGTTGTCATGAAAACAAATAAAATATCTACAGCAAGACCTAAAATAATTGTTCTCTGCGCTACTTTTTCACCGTAAACATCTGCAATCACATTTGTTAAAATGTATACCAACGGATAGATTAAAACTCCTGCAGGAGTTTCCATGCCTAAAAATCCAATATCAATAATTTTAACAGTGATTAGATTTGCAATTGTAAATGCCATACAGAAAAATGCAGTAATTATTACACGTTTTTCAGTAAAGTCAAAATTCAAATTCATACAAGGAAATATTAGTTTTTAAGAGTATTTAAATATGACAGTACAAAATTCAAGTAAAAACTAGCTTAAACAAATAAGATTTATTGGAAAGATAAAATAAGATTTGAAAATGAACTGCAATACATATTAGCTGATTAAAATGTCCATTAATTGAATAAAAATAGATTGCATTAAATGGAATTAAAAAAATCCATCAATGCATTATAAATTAAAGGATTGTCTGTAATGAGATTGTAGGCATTATCTTCTTGCTTTTCCGACTTTACGGGCAATGACCAATTCTCCAACAGATATTAAACCTGCAAAGAATTTTTCTAAACCTCCAGTAGCCCAAATAGCTTCTCCAAAAGTGGAGTTCATGATGTTGTCCTCATATTCCTCAGCGGTGATTTTAACCCCTGTAGTCTTTTGAGAAACAAGAGCAGATGCAGACATCAATTCATCCCAGGAGACACCTTTAAGTTGGTTTTGCATTGCTTCATATAATTTTGAAACTTTAATGTCATACAATTCAGATAACAGTTCAACAATATCGCAGGCACGAATCATTCCAGTTACCTGTTCATCCTCATTTACTACAGGCACGGTTACGAATTTATTGTTTGCTGTAAGTATAACTGCTTTTCTTGCAGGATCCCGTTCATAGACAGTAATCACATCTTTGGGATCATTCATTATTTCTGAAATCTTTTTGTTGCCTTCCCTCAAACCTCTAGTAATATCGAATGAAGTTATCCATCCAACTAATTGTTTATTGTCATTTACAACTGGACAAGTAAAACGTCTAATTTCTTCCATTACTTTTGAAACTTCAACAACATCATCATTTGCATTTAAATATACAAAATTTTTATCCATTAACTCTTTAGCTCTCATAAACAGACCTCATTTTTATTCAATTACCACTCTTCTTAAAGCCATTACCGGACAATGATTAGTGCATTCAATACATCTAATACATTTATCATCATCCAAAACAACTTCACCATCGACCAATTCAATAGCTCCTGTTGGACAATTTTCTTCACATAAAAAGCAGTTTACGCACAAATCGTGATTGACTTCAATAAAACGACTGTGAATAATCGGTCCGATATAACGATCCAATTCTACTGCAAAGTCATTGAGGGAAATTTCAACACAAGCCCCGCATCCAATGCACATTTTTTCATTAATATGAGGATACAATTCATCTTCAATTAAATCAATGCCGCAATCAATATCCTTACTTTCGAAAAATTCCTTAAACTCCAAAGTAAATGCGTTAGTCGGACATAATTTTGCGCAATCAGCCCAATTGTTATCAACTGAATAATCAACTGAAATATTATTCATGCGCACCACCCGATGATGGGTGCTGACATTAGATAATTTGTATTCGATTACATCATCTTCATTATCATTATCATGAACAATTGAATTATTGATTAATTTAATTGCAGATACTGGACATGTCTGAAGGCATACCTCGCATTTGACACATTTATCCGTTATTTTAGCTATTCTGAAAATATTAGCTGGTTCGATTGCATTAACAGGGCATTCACCAACACAAGTATTACATCTTACACATCTGGGTGCAATTGCAATGATTTCATCTTCTGCACTAAACTCCTTTAGTTCAAAATGGAAATCTTCACCATCATCATCTAATTCAACAGATTTCAATAGAACCTCACGTTCCAAATCTTTCATCTGTTTTATAAAAGACACATTCATTTTAATACCAACTAATTAATCTTTGTTATATAAATATTTATCCATCATCATACATAAATTCACTTAAAAGAAATCTTTCAAATCTTTAAGAGAAGGGAATTTATCCATTCCAAATCCTTCTATTGATTTGCTGGCAACCCAATTTCCGATTTTGCAAGATTTCTCCAAATCATATCCTTTTAAGAAAGAATATAAAAATCCGCTATTGAAACTATCCCCTGCGCCGGTCGTATCAACGACATCACATTTGTAGGACTCAACAAAACATTCTGTTGAATTATTCATTGCAAATACGCCTTTTGAACCTTGTTTTACAACAACAGTTTCTATTCCCAAATCAAGAAATCTTATAGCCAATTCTTTTAAGGAATCTTCATTATTATTACATAATAATCTTAATTCTGACTCATTAATGAGCAATATATTAGTTCTATCAAGTATAGGTTTTAATTCTTCAAATCCTTTTTGAACATACAACATTCCAGGATCAAAACTCAGCACTGTCTGCTCGTTTAACAAATCCAATAGTTCAATTTGAGTATTGAACGAATCTCCAACAAAAGAGGTGTAATGCATTATTTTACATCTCATGATGTTTAATGGATTTATTTCACCCAGTTGAATCTCATCATTAACACCTGGATCAATATAAAGACACCTTTCGCCTTCATCATCAACAAAACCTAAACATTTTCCAGTTGACCCTGTTTCGGAATAAATTAAATTATTTGAGTAAACACCGTTAATAGCCAGATTATACTCGATTAACTCTCCGTCATCATCTTCTGCTATCTTGCCGATAATGGATGCAGAGCAACCCAGCCTTGAAAGACCAACAATAGTATTTGCCGCTGACCCTCCAGGAGTGTCGGTTTCACTTTTTATAAAGCTTTCTTCATCTTTACCTGCGATATTTCCAACAGAATAAAGTTTATCAACATTCAATGCTCCGAATCCTATTACTTCTGCATTAAGATCATTGTCTAGAATTTCCATTTTAAAACCTTACTTTAAAATATCCAATAAATTTATATTTTTATCTCCAAGTTTGCCATCAAAATTACCTGCAGATATTCCAATTACGCCGTCAAATTCTAAAGCGGCATCAATACCTGCCTTAATGGCTTCATTCATAGATTTTTCACTGATTGCATTTACTACAATTTCGGGAATGTAATTAACCCCATCAGAAACTTTAGAAATTTCTCCCAAAGACTCTTTTAGTGAAGGGCAATATATGTGATTTGTAGTTGGTCCTATTTCAGGATAGTTTGTTTCTGGTTTTGAAGCAGCTGAACAAACATCAAATGGAGCAGTAGCTCCTTCAACATTCATTATTGCATCAATAATTGCATCCCCTGCATCCAGTACTGCCTGCTGTGTGGAGCATAAATACCAGAAGTTTCCACCCATAATCCCCTCATTGATTTTAAATTTTTCTTCAATTTGGAAATCAGGTACTGCAATAGGAACATTAATCATTTTTCTGCCGTATTCTTCTACAATCCATTCATATCCATCACCGCAGTGACCTACAATATCCATCATTTCTATGTATTCGCCACTGTCACTTGTAGAGTAATCAAAAATACGTGTAAATGGTTTGACTAAAACATCCTGCCTTAATCTGTATGATAATTCAAATGCAAATTTTTCAGTATCTTCTCCACCTAACCAATATTGAACAACAGCTCCAAATCTCCCATCGGGAGTTTGAGATTCATCTAAAAATCCTTCAACACCACCTTCAACCCTTCCAATGACTGCGCTTGGAGTTGAAGTTGAATCATAAGCAGCTCTTCTAACTATTTTCTCAGTAGGTCCTGTAATTAAAGCCCTTACATATTTTCCTCTGAAAGCTTCGAAAAATGTGTCTTTTACTTTTTCATAACTCATTTTAATACACCGATTTAACCTAATTCACCTATATCATGACCGCGGATACCGTTTCTCATTTCTTTACTTGCCTTTAAAATTTCGTCAAAGTTATCCTCATCTATTATTTTAATTATTGGATATTCTTTGTTATTAAAAACTGATAAAAACTTAATTTTAATATCCTCATCAATACCATAGTCATTAAATAGTTTTTCATAATCATTACAAATATTATAATCATTAATAAATTCAATTACTTTATTTTTATCATTATTTACATAAACATTAGCTATTAATCCAGTTGCAACAGCACTTGAAGATACAATTGCGATTTCTGCAACTCTTAAAGGGTATTCATTACCATTAAACGAAACACTGATTCCATTGTTTTTGCAAGCAAAATCAAGAGGTTCCACATCGGTAATGCTATCTCCAATGTAGAAAATCCCCTCCTTATTGATTTTATCTCTTTTAATGATTTCATCAATAGCCAATTTTTTTCCTTGTCCTCCAACTACTTCAATATCCTTAATATTTTCATAAATTTCCATTTTTGCGATTTGGGAAAAGAAAATATCATCAAACAGTTCATAATCTTGAGGATTTTCTAAAATTAATTTTTTAAATTCCCTGATTTTTGTGATTTCATCGCCAGTTGGCTTGAGGTTATCTAGATTAACCTTAGTGTAAAATGTATTTTCAAAAGGAACATTCATATAATCAGATACTGCTTCAATATATTGGCCATAACTGGTGCTGACTATGTAGGTATTCATAACGTTTTTCAAGTAGCTTAAAAGGAATTTCGAATCCTCAACTGCATAAACATGTTTTTTTGAAAAATCGGTGAAATCTTCATTTTTAAGATTTTCAATTATAAAAAATGGTAAAATTAACTTTAAAGTATTTCCAGCCACATAACCTTCTTTTTTAACAACATCTGTTAAATAATCATCATATAAACTAAGAATTTTAAATAATTCGCCACCATTCTCAATGAAACTATCAGATAATTCAAAAGCATTGTCATTTAAAGTCAATGGCCCTTCACAGTCAGTAATAAATGATTTTTCAAACATGACATCACCTAAAGTTAACCATCCTTATTGCATCAAGAGGACAAATTGCCTCACAGGTTCTGCAATAAATGCATTTTTCAATATCAAAGTCTATCTTATCGTCATTTAAGGTTAATGCTCCAGTCGGACAATTTTTTGCACAGACTGCACATGCCTGACACTTAGCATCTGAAAGTGAAAAGTCGGCAAATCTTTGATTTTTCAAATAGGACCTTGCATAGTATAAGTCAGTGTTTTTACTGTAGAAATAATCATCATATGCTCCGATTGCATCGAATTTACATTGTTCAACACATTTTCCACAATAAACACAGTTATCTGAAATAGTAATTGGATTAGGGCCGTTTAACTGGATTGCATTTACAGGACATACATTAAAACAGTCTCCGCAAGCAATACATTTATTATCATAAACCTCGATGTTCCTATCCATCAAATAAGACCCGAATAGCTTTGTAAACTTCCAGACTTCAATATTTGAATTCAGACTTAAACTCAACTCCTTTTCCATTAAATCATTGACTTTGTATTCAATGAAGTTTTCAAACTGCTGGTCGTTGAATTCCAAAGCTATTGACTTGGCTACTTTTTGTAAAACCTTATTTAAACTAATTAAATCAAGTGAAAGTACCTTAATATCATGATCAATTATTCCGGAGACTATATCAAATGATTTTATTTCACTGTATATCTTGTAAGCTTTTTTACGTGAAGAGTACTTGATGGCTCCAGAAGGACATGAATGCATACATTCTTCACATCTTGCACAATATCCCGGATTAATATAAGGCAGTTTGTTTGTTCTTGCAACATTAAGAGCACCCATTGATGGGCAAACTCTTGTACAGGTCATACAACCGATACATTTGTCCTGGTTAACAACAATTGCCTTACCCCCCTTAACAGTTTTAGGAAGCAATTGACCATATTTAATCGCATCGGTCGGACATACTCTAAAACAATATCCGCAACGTACACAGGTATCCTTATCAATCTCACTGTGAGGAGGTTCCTTTCCGTCAGAAACAATATGGATTGAACCTTTTTTACAGGCCTGAACACATGCTCCACAAGCCACACATAATTTTGTATTGATGTTTGGAACATTTTCTTTTATAGGAGAATCCATATGTACATCAAGAGAAATGGCATCAAAGGGACAAGCATTACGACATAATACACAACCAAAACATGTGCTTTTTATTTTAATAAGGCCTTCATCATCATCCATATAAATGGCATCAATAGGACAAGAATTCAGGCAGGGTTTATCTTTACATTTTGCACATTGTGTTTGGTCAATCAGATAATCAACATCAACATGTCTTAATGGTCTTGGTGTTTTGGTATAACTATCAATCATAATACTCACTCCACAATACCTTCATTTAAATTAGATGCATTAACTATAATGTGAATATTTTCACCGTCATCAAGTGAAAACTTAGCAATGAAATATTTAATTACAGAAAATGGACAGGTTTGGTAACAAATGCTACAGCGCAAACATCTATTTTTATCCCTTACAATAGTATCTTTATCATCATCAAATGAAATGCATTCAGTCGGACAGTCAGGAATACATAACTGACATTTTTCACATTTTGATTCATCCCAGTCAATAATTCTAATTTTAAGCCTATTTACTGCATTAGTTATGATTTCTAAAGCAATTTCTTCATCAGGCATTATTTTTAAAGCATCATCCCAAATTTCAGAGACCGGTACATCATACTGTAAAAGGTCATTTTGCTCAAGCAGCCTCAAATCTTCTTCCTTGCCTTCAATAAACTCTTCAAGGAAATTTACACATGATAAGATTAATTCTTTTTGATCTTGTAGATTATCAACAAATACGCCTTTCATTGCACCATTAACAGGACATACCCCCAAACATTCCCCGCAGGATATGCATTTAAGTTGATCTACAACAAGTTTGCCATCAACAACACTTATTGCTTCAACAGGACACTTTTTCATACATTTTTTACATTTAATGCATAAAAAGTCATCAACAACATATTTTCTTTTTGACGGGATAAGATTAAATTCCGGCAAAATATAATGATTTAAACCACATTCCAATGTTTTTGGATCAGTAGGACAAACTTCAGCACAGAAACCGCAACGAATACATGCTTCAGGGAAAATTATAGGATAGGTTAAACCTTCACCTGTTTCATCATCTTCTTCCCTAACAATTTTAATAGCATTTGGAGACGGGCATGAAACAGTACATGCTCCGCAACCTATACAATACTCCTTATTAACTTTAGGAAAATCTCTGAATCTTTCAGGTTTTTCAGCAATTTCAGGATTGGTTTTCGCATTGGCAAATGCATCAGCCCATGCCTTTCTTGCAAAATCAAAAATATACCACATTAAAGATGACATTTATATCCCCTCATAAATGTTTTTAAATCTTGTTTTTCCATGCTCATCAGTAACTGCCACTCTTTCAGCACATGCAACACAAGGATCACAAGAAGCATAAGTTGAAACTGCATCGGCAACTGTCGGAACATCAGGAATCATGTATTTTGCACAGGAATTCATGTTTGAAATACTTGGAGTTCTGATGGAAATATGTTTAATCAGATTGCCATTGGTTTCAATCATGTAGATAACTTCACCACGAGGAGCTTCGTTTCTAGACATTGCATATCCTGACTTTAAATCAGCAGGAGTTCTGATTTCCCCTTTAGGAATATTGTCAATTGCTTGTCTAATTAAACTTATGGATTCTGGAATTTCATCCAGCCTTGTTAATGTTCTTGCGTAATTATCTCCTTCTTTTCTCCTGATTATGTTAAAGTCAAAATAATCATCATAAGTGTAATGACCAACCCTATAATCCTCTTTGACACCGGAAGCCCTTCCAATAGGACCTACAGCACGGCCTTTAATGGCTTCTTTTTTACTCATGTGTCCAATTCCTTTGCATCTTAATGCTAAAGCCGGACCTTCTGCAAATAATGCTCTAACGGTATCAAAACGTTCTTCAATTTTCTTAAGGTTTTCCAATATTGGTTCGAAGTGGCGTTCATCGGCATCCATTCTAACTCCTCCAACAACATTCCAACCCATATTTACCCTGTTTCCAGTCAACAATTCAATCGAATCCATTGCATATTCCCTGAGTTCCAGGGAATGCATAAATAATGTTTCATGATCCATTGATTTGAAAAATGTTGAATTGGCAAGCAAATGACTTTGAATCCTGTCAAGCTCATTTGTAATTGTTCTTAAAAATTGAGCCCTTACAGGAACATCAACATCAGAAATTCGCTCAATTGTTTCAGCGAAAGTTTGAGTGTGTTCATATGAACAAATACCACATACTCTTTCAGAAAGATAAATCCCTTTCTGCCAAGTTTTGCCTTCAATAATCTTTTCAATACCTCTGTGAACATAACCGAATTCGATTTCGGCACTAACAACCCTCTCCCCTTCAGTTTGGAGCTTGAGTCTGATAGGTTCTTTTAAAGCAGGATGAATTGGACCAATAGGCACTATCATTTTTCTTCCCTCCCCCTATCTGCAATAGCTTGTGGACCTACAGCAAGAATGGCTTCTAAAATTTCACTAGGCCTAGGCGGACATCCAGGAATAGCTGCATCAACTGGAATAAAATTAGATGCAGGGGCATGAACATGACCTCCTTCCTGATTAAATACATCTCCGGATTGAGGACAGTTCCCAACCGCTACAACAATTTTCGGTTCTGGAGCTTTATCATAAATCCTTTTTAAATTATCAGTCCATTGTTCAGTGACTGCACCGGTTAACAATAAGACATCAGCTTCACGAGGATTATTTTGAACATAAATACCATATTGCTCTAAATCATATCTTGGAGACAATAATGCAACAACTTCCACATCACACCCATTGCATCCTCCACAATTTACAACACAAACATGAATTGAGCTTTTCCTCACAGCATCTTTAACAGCATCTAACATTGTACTCACTCTTCTATTTTATAAACAATAAATAAACCTCAGTATTTAACTTCTTTTTTTAATAATTCAAATAATTCTAATTTACCTTCTTTTAATGCATCATCATAAGATTTGCCGTTTTTAACTTCTTTCATTAGTTTTATTCTTAATTTTTTGCCTTCTTCGTAAGGTATTGCATTTAATGAATCAACAAACCAGCATAATCTCAAATCAGCGTTAAATTTTTCATACAAACCAATATCACTTGCTGACATAAATGTTCCATGCAATCCTTCAAGAGAGTCCATATCAAATAAATTATAGAACAATTCCTCCAATTCTTCAACGGTACATTCAAATTCCCTGGAAAGCGGAACTACAATATCTCTTTGCCAAGCATAACTTTTTATTATTCTTTCTTGCATTACTCTTAATTTAGCTTCCTCATCCATTCCAATCACATCATACCGCTATTCAATAAGAAATATAAAATAATTGCAATTATTAAACCCAATACAGTTTCTTTTCTACCATATCCAGGTCTTCCACCCATTACAAACCCTGATAAGAGAAAACCAACAGAGGAGAGAATTACATTTCCTGAGTTAAAACCTAAACACCAACCTACAACAGAACCTATAGCCAAAGGCACATTAAATCCTGAATCTGCAACATAAGGTTCCCCATGCAGTTTATAACTGTAAAGTAAACCAAGAATAAGCCCTACAGCAAATACTAGTATATAAATCATATAGTCTAACATAATATCCCCTACATCGGTTTATAAAGCAATATAAATGAACAAATAATTGCCATCAATGTTATAATAAAACATAATTTCTCAATACTTTCTATCTTATGTGAAAAATTACCTTTAGACAGCAATGCGAAAATTGCCAAGATAACTCCAATAATCACTATCGGAGCAATGACAATTGAATGCAATGCAGTTGTCAGCAAACCAATAACAATTATACCAATAGCAACTAATGCGGTGAAATAAACTATTACATCTTCACTATTCATAACACCACCCCTCCAAATATCATAATTATTGTTCCAAAGAAACATATTGCTCCAACTGTAATTAGAGCCATAACTGAATGGTTCGGACTTAAAACAGGAGTTGTAGCATTAATGAAACCTGTAATGAATGTGATTGCAATCATTCCGATTAAATATCCCACTGCATTTAACGGACCGAAAAATATTGTTAAAAATACCCACAACAGCACATACCATGCAATAGATTCTGAAAATAACATAAATCCTCTTAAAAATCCAAAGTGTTCAGTTTCAAAACCTGAAACCAAAGCCTTATCTTTTGTTATTGCAAATGGAGAATATGGTGATTTTGTAATAATCAGCATAAAGAACATTAAAGCTGCAAGAGGAATTGAAAATATTAACGGACCATGAACAGACTGGTAGTTAATGATTTCTCCTATATTCATTGAACCGGTTATCAAATAAACAAATATGATAGCTGCAAACAACGGAAGCTCAGTTGCCGCAGACAATACTGCCCTGACACAACTTAATTTACCGTATGGGGAACCTGAACTTGACCCCGCATTATGTTCAACAATCTTATAAACTGCATAAACAGCAAAAATGATTAATAGAGAATCATGAGCCACAGGACCTGCAATAACACCAACAATCCAAATCAAAGCCAATGTAAATACAATACCTATGTAAAATATCTTTGAAACAGTTTTAGGAATTGCAGTTTCTTTAAAGAAAAATTTCAAAGAGTGCAGCAGCTGTTGGACAATAGGTGGTCCAGGACGTTTTTGAACACGTGCCATAACTTTTCTATGCAAACCCAGAAGCAAGCTTCCGGCCAGAAACGCAATAATCACTTGAATTAAAATATTTGCCATTAAATTCATAATACCACACTAATATCCAGTAAATGGTTCTTTCACCCTTTCTTCTACGTCTTCAGGTCTTGGTTTAGCCATTGTCAGCAGACCTAAAGATAACACCCATACAGGTATACCAAAGATAGCTACAGTATAAACAATCCATGATTCAAAGTTTATAACCAAACACGCAAGAATAGCTATTGTTGATAATACCAATAAAATAATACATAAACTTTTTTGACCATCCATACTATCACTTACCCCAATACCAATAATAAAATTTCAACAGCTCTTACAATAATAAATAATGAACTTAAATGAATGATAACAATAAACGGAGATCCGGCAGTCCTAAACATTTCTGCTTTGCTTGCAAAGAAAGGTGCCACCCCGCATTCACCTAAAATACCAATTAACATCAATACTGCACCAAAAATGACCATCGGACTTGCAGAGATTTGAGACAGCACTGCAAGTGACAGAGTTCCAGTTGATGCAAGAATAATAGCTGCACCACCAAACAACGGTAAACTACACATCATAGCTATCAGACCATAATTAAATGCAGAATTTAACACGCTGGTTTGTTTTACAGCAGATACAATACCAATATTCAAAATTCCAACCAGTGCCATGAATAATGTGAAGTTAAATAAATCTCCGGTAATCATTGCCCCTGCAGATGCAATACCACAGAGCACAGATAAAAATCTTCTTTGTTTAAATTCCTTCGGACCTACTTTAACTTCAGTATTATACAAATGATTCATTGTAGCTTCAATTTGAGTTTCAGGCTTGCTTAAACCAATCATAACTGTAAACCCAAGCAAAACCGCAAATAAAAACAAATTAAACGGAGTTAAGTACAATACAATATCTCCAAGCGGAATTGTTCCAAGTAAATTTCCTCCAAGTGTAACAAAATCCATACCCATCACTTACTCCTTGTCTATGTCCTCTCTCATAAGCAGTCCAATCAAACCAACTTTTGAAGCTACTTTTAATAATAATCCGCATGCTGCCAAGAATAAACTCAATAACCAATATTGAGGAGTTACGAAGAATAATAAAAATCCTATTATCCACAAACACCATGCAATACCAGAAACTCCCGCAATACCATCTAAAATGAGTACAGGAAGTCCTCTTGCTTTTTTAGACAGTGCATACAATACAATTCCACCACCAGCTACTGCACCTCCAGTAAAACCTGTTAAGAAAATACCATAACCAATTAATATCAGTGCAATGAAATTTGGAGCAGTATTTAAAACTTCCATGTTCAATGCAAATGGTTGAGGGAATAAAGAAGCGGATCTAGATAAATTTTTTCTAGGATTGGCCTCAATTATACGCATTTCTCTTGTAATTAAAATTTCTGAAATAGCCAGAGTTTCTGCAAGCTCAACTACCAAACCAGGCAAAATCAATGCCTCCGCCAAATCTGTTCCAACAGCAGACACGACAAATATCATAGCAAGACCCACAATGTCGGTTAGGATAAGAATATGAATCTCTTCCCTTTTCATTGCTATTGCCATTGTTCCAATAAAACCAACAATTAATCCTGCATAGATTGCAGGCAGATACATACTTAAAAACTCAGCGGGAACAAAAGCAGGTATGACCACCATTAATTATCCCTCCTCAATTGTTTCAATCTGGCTTTAGCATCGCTATTGCTAACTTCATTGGCTATTTTTGCCGAATTGTTAATTGCCTTCTCAACATCTTTTTTAATCTCGGCTTTGTCATTTTTCCTATTCATAGTATAGTTAACTGATAACCATGAAGCAATGATAAATGACATCATCAGTATGGAAGATTCTAAAATGGTATCGAATCCTCTTGTATAATATAAAATCTCATCAATAAGACCGCCAGGAGATGAATAAATTGATGTTCCAAAATACGGAGATATTGAAGACACCCATTGTGCAATTGGAGATAAGTATGCAGTTATCATTCCCAATTTAACAGAATTATCCGGATATTGGGGATTGATAATTCCAGGCTGCACTAAGACTTCACCGCCCCTATCATAAGGAGCAATAGCCAGACCCTCATCGATTTGCTCTTGGGGAGCAGGTCTGACATAAATCTGATCCGGATTCAAAGCCATTGGGACAATAAGGCCTATAATCAAAATAATCCCTAAACTAAAAGCAAATAATCTGGGAATATTTTTAGGTTCAGCCAGTTTGTTCCATAAAACTCCAATTCTCATACATCTGCCCCCATTTCTTCTAAACGAATGATGGCTCTAAATAAAATTAAACTAATAATAACAGTAGTCGCAAGCAATGTCAACAATGCCAAAACATGATTATAGCACAATAGCACCAAACATACACCAATAGCTGCTACTTCAGTATTGAATGTTCTAACAATCGGGTCATTAACACCGGGACCCCATGCAGTAGCAATACTTCCTACAATTGCAAGAAAAATTCCAAAGTAAAAGAATAACGGAACACTAATCATCTGCATCACCACTTACAAGTTTCTTTTTTCTAATCTCATTAATTTTAACAATAGACAAGATGAATACCAAAGTAGATAATGGTCCTGCCAATGATGCAAACATCGCAACATCCAGATATTTAAACAGCACAATCACCAGTACGAATCCTGCATCAAGTATTGAAAACATTATAACTTTATCCAATGGCTTTTCAAGAAGCACAATACCAAATGTTCCGATAAGTATTAAAGCGATTGCAATTATTGATACGAAAAATTCCATTTTTATCCTACTCCAAAAGTATCTCCTCATCTAACCTTTTTAAGGTATAAGCAATCGCATTTGCACTAATTGTAGAACATATAAAGAATGCAGCAGCAACAACAAGAGCAAATGGAGTATTAATCACCAATGCAATAATCGCAGATACTCCAAATCCTATAACATTTAAATATAAAAGTCTTTCTGCCCTATTTCTTGTTACCAAAGCCCTCAATGCTGCAAATAGAACAATAATGCCAATAATTTCAACATACATATTAATCACTCTCCAGCATGCCTGTTGAATTTTTTCGCAATTTTACCCAAAACTACAGAAGCCTTGGCCTGATTTATACCCATTATTGTAAAAATTGCAATAACCATTCCAACAATAAACATTTCAGGAGTCATGCCTATAAATGAACAAATAAAAATGATAACTGTTGCGGTTAAACTTCCGCAGGTTCCAGCATAACCAGGATCTGCACATAATCTATTTCCCATCAATACAAAAAAGGCAGCTATGATACCGCCAGGAATGCCCAACAGCAAATATCCAATGGAGGACAACAACGTACCGGCAGATGCGTCTGGAGAACATAAAATGTTTCCTTGGAAAAATCCACCAGCAATATCCCCCCCTCTTCTCTCAACATCTTCTCCAATCGTTTTTGCTCCTTCAACTCCAGGTTGTTCGGGAAGTCCGAAGTATGTATCCACAATGACAAAATTCAACCAGCAGAGAATTGCAGCAATTATTATTCCAATTACCTCATTCATTAATCTCATCCCTTTCATCTTCATTTAGAGGTTTTGGAAATACAAAATCAAATAAATATTTCACAAATAATGCAGATAAAATTCCAATTATGACTGCTAAAACCAGTCCATTATACATGAACGTATAATTTAAAACTAAAAAAATTGAAAAAACGCCCATGGAAATAATCGGAGTTGGATATATCGCACTAACATCAAAAGAATACCTATATGGTTTGCTTGGCAATAATGGAATTTTTAAAGCAAAAGCCACAATTATTGAAATTAAAATGGCCACAAGATATGCTAAAACAATATCCATAGGGCTAATAGTAATATTACTAAGTCCAAATATGTTGCCATAAGAAGCAAAGACTAGTGTATTATCTATCAAATTAAACATGTTATTAAGACTCCTCTTATATTAATAAGTATGTATAATAAAAATATATAAATATTGTTACTTAAAAAAATATATGACGTAATTAAAAAATTTAAATTAATATCTGGTGTTTTAATGAGAAATAAACGCGTTTTAATAACCGGAGGACTTGGGTTTATTGGCTCACACCTTTCAAACGAATTACTAAAACACAATAAAGTTAGAATAATTGATGATTTATCAACGGGAAATATCAAAAATATAGATAATATAAACGATTCAAAATTAGAAATAATACATGAAGACCTCACTAAAGTGGATTTTGATGAGATAACAAAAGATGTACACTACATTTTTCATGTTGCTGCAATGGCAAACGTTTTTCAGTGCAATGAAGATCCTGCAAGATGCAATGATATAAATCTCAATGCAACCATAAGGCTTTTAGAATCAGCTGCTAAAAATAATGTTAAAAAAGTCGTGTTTTCGTCTTCATCAGCAGTTTATGGAAATAATGCTAACTTGCCTTTAAAAGAAACAGAAAAGACAAACCCCATATCTCCATATGGACTATCAAAAGCAAACTGCGAATTATATTTGAAATTTTTCCACAATGTTTACGGTCTAAACTATGCATCATTGAGATATTTTAATATCTTTGGTCAAAAACAATGCTTGAACGGAGAATATTCCGCAGCAATTCCTAATTTTATTTTAAATCTTTTAAATAACAAACAGGTTGAAATCCATGGTGATGGAAATCAGACAAGAGATTTTATTTTCATAGATGATGTTGTTAAAGCCAATATAAAAGTTTGTGAATCTGAGTTTAATGGAATAGTAAATGTTGCATCCGGTCGGGAATTAAGCATTAATGAAATATATGCAACAATCAAAGACCTTTTAAACAGTGATTTAGAACCTAAATATCTTGCAAAAAGAGAAAATGATATTGAAAGATCAGTTGCAGACATTAATAAAATGAAAAAAATTAATTTAAAAGCAAGTCAGGATGATTTAAAAGAGAATTTGATTAAGACCATCGAATGGTATAAAAAAAATTAAATCAGTGAAAACCGCAGCCGCTGCAAGTTTCACATTTTTCCTCTTCTACAGGATTATATTTTTTGTCTTCCTGAAGAGTAGCTGAGAGGAAATACTGGTCAAATTCATCATTATTTTTTAAAACAGGTGAAATTCCTTTAAAATCACATTTAATATCTCCAGTTCCACCTATATCAACTAAAATTGGTTCACCTAATTTAAATCTTTTAAAATATGCTTCAAGCTCATCCTTTAAATCTCCAGGAACTCTGAAATTAAAAGATAAAATATTATTCTCTTTCATTTTTAAACCAACATATTTCTGGTCTATTTCATAATTCAAACCTAATTGCTTTTTGAAAAGAACTGTAGTTCCAATCTCATTAGATGACATTTTAAAAATCTCCTCCGATATAATAAATTAAACTTATAACAGTTTAAGTATTTAAATACTTTCATTAAAACTTTTTATTTAAAAAATCGATTGTTCGAAAAATTTATAATGAATTGTCATGATTTTGAATAAACTTTATATAAGCATAAAATCATAATTATTATATGTTATATATATTATTATATAATCGTTTTACAAATCAATTAAAAAAAATCAGGTGTTTATTTTGAATGAATACAACAAAGATATTGGAAACAGAATTAGAGAATTGAGAGAGTTATCAGACATTACAATTAGTGAAATTACATCTGAATTGAATATTAAACAGGAAACTTACATTCAATATGAAAACGGAGAAGTAGACATCCCTGCAAGCTTCTTATACGAACTTGCACATATTTTTAAAGTTGATTTAGGATTATTATTAACCGGTAATGAAAGTAGGATGAGTATTTTTGATGTTACTCGTGCAAATAAAGGAGTTTCAGTTAACAGACGAAAAGAATACACTCACGAAAACTTATGTTCCAAATTTATTCATAAAAAAGCTGAAACGTTCCTTGTTGTTGTGGATCCTGAAGAAAACCCTATCCCTTCACTTAACTCACACCCAGGACAAGAATTTAACTACGTCCTTGAAGGTACATTAAAAATATACATCCACAATAATGAGATAATACTCAACGAAGGAGATTGTATATTCTTCGACTCAGCCCATAGACATGCAATGGTAGCGCTAAACGATAAACCCGCTAAATTTTTAGCAGTAATCATATAATCACATTAGAGGTAATTTTAATGACATCATTAATAAGAAATTTTGTTGAAAGAGTTGATTTTAACTCTTATGAAGACTTTTATAAAAATTTTAAGCTTAAATTTGAACCAGATTTCAACTTCGGATTTGATGTGGTCGACAGATATGCCGAAATAGATCCGGACAAAGTTGCTTTAATCTGGACTAACGACAATGGAGAAGACCGCACATTCACTTTTAAGGATATGAAAGAATATTCCAACAGGACTGTTAATTTACTTAAAAAAATAGGCATTGAAAAAGGCGACAAAGTAATGCTTACCTTAAAAAACAGATACGAATGGTGGTTCTGCATGGTTGCATTGCACAAGCTTGGCGCAGTAGCCATTCCTGCAACCCACATGTTAAAACTTCATGATATCGATTTTAGATTAAAGCAGGCCGAAGTAAAAGCAGTTATTACAGTTGAAGAGGATTCTTTACTTCCGGATTATGAAGAAGCTGAAAAAGAATTAAACTGGGAATTAAAAAAACTCGTTATTGAAACCGACAGAGAAGGATGGATTAATTTTAACAAAGAGCTTGCAAAGGAAAGTCCTGTTTATGAAAGACCAATCGGTGATGAAAACCCTATGGCTGATGAAGTATTCCTAATCTACTTTACATCAGGAACTAGCGGACTTCCTAAAATGGTTTCACATAGACATACTTACTGTTTAGGACACATTCCAACTGCAAAATACTGGCATAACGTTGTAGAGGACGGAATCCATCACAGCGCAGCCGATACAGGATGGGGCAAAGCGGTATGGGGAAATATTTACGGACAATGGATTTCCGGAACTTCAATCTTTATTTATGATTATGAAAGATTTAACGGAATAAAATTGCTTGAAAAGATTATTGAAAACAAAGTAAATACTTTCTGTGCACCTCCGACTGTTTACAGATTCTTAATTAAAGAAAATATCAAGGGATATGACTTTTCAAATTTAAGTTATGTTACAACAGCAGGCGAACCACTTCCTCCAGAAGTATCTGAAAAATTCTATGAGATTTCAGGTTTAAGAATTAAAGAAGGATTTGGACAAACTGAAACAACATTATCTATCGGAACATTTATCTGGTTGGATGCAAAAATCGGTTCAATCGGTAAACCGTCTCCACTTTACAACTTAAAGTTATTAGATGAAAACAATAATCCTGTTGACATTGGTGAAGAAGGAGAACTCTGTTTTGATATATCAGATGGAGCGACACCAGGATTATTCAAAGAATACTATAAAGATCCTGTAAAGCAGGCAGCTCAATGCTATGGAGGATACTACCACTGCGGAGATACTGCATGGGTGGATGAAGACGGATACGTTCACTTTATCGGAAGAAATGATGACATTATCAAATCTTCAGGTTACCGTATTGGACCCTATGAAGTAGAAAGTGCAGTACTATCCCACGAAGCGGTCTTGCACTGTGCAATTACTGCTTATCCTGATGAAGTAAGAGGTCAAATCGTTAAAGCGACAATTGTGTTGCAGCCTGAATTTGAACCATCAGACAAACTCACAAAAGACATTCAAAATCATGTTAAAAAAGTTACAGCTCCTTATAAATACCCTAGAATGGTTGAATATGTTGATGAAATTCCGGAAACCATCAGCGGTAAAACAAGAAGAGTTGAAATCAGAGAAAAAGATCACAAAGAATTTAATTAGATGATATAATGATAGACGAAGAAATATCTTACCCCGTTATTAATAAAGAGATTTGCAAAGGATGTATGAGATGCATAATTGGATGTCCTCAGAATGCAATATTGCTTAGTGAAGATATGAATAATGCAGGATATCAATTTGCTTATTATAGTGGAAATGGTTGTACAGGATGCAAAGACTGTTATTTTACCTGTCCTGAACCATTAGCCCTAGAGGTGCATCAAATAAAAAATATTGCCAATAACTCAATTGCAAAAATGATTAAATCCAAAGTAGCTAGCCAAAAGGGAGGTAAATAAATGAGTAATCAAATGGTAAAAGGAAATACTGCAGTTATTATTGGTGCAATGTATGCCGGTTGCGACTGCTTTTTTGGATACCCAATTACACCTGCAAGTGAAATCCTACACGAAGCATCAAAATACTTCCCTATGGTTGGAAGAAAATTTGTTCAGGCTGAAAGTGAAGAAGCATCAATCAATATGGTTTACGGAGCATCCGGAACTGGTCACAGAGTTATGACCGCATCATCAGGACCCGGCATTAGCTTAATGCAAGAGGGATTTACATTTCTTGCAGGTGCGGAATTGCCTGCAGTTATTGTAGACATTATGAGAGCAGGACCGGGACTTGGAAATATCGGCCCAGAACAAGGAGATTACAATCAAATCGTTAAAGGAGGAGGTCATGGAAACTATAAAAACATAGTTTTAGCTCCAAACAGCGTTCAGGAAATGTGTGATTTAACAATGAAAGCATTTGAACTTGCGGATAAATGGAGAAACCCTGTTGTTGTTTTGGCTGACGGTACCTTAGGCCAGATGGCAGAACCATTAGAATTCCCAACCGAAGCCATTAATCCTGAAATTGATGAATCATGGGCAGTCAGGGGAAACAAAGAAACTATGGAAAATCTCATTACATCAATCTTTAATGATTTTGATGAACTTGAAGATTTCAACTACAGCCTTCAGGAAAAATATGAGAAAATCAATGCTGAAGAAGTTGTTTTTGAAGAGTACCAAGTTGAAGACGCAGATATTGTTTTAGTGTCATATGGTATCAGCAGCAGAATCGCAAGGTCTGCCGTTGATAAAGGTCGTGAAAAAGGCGTGAAAGTCGGACTTTTAAGACCGATTACATTATCCCCATTCCCAACTGAAAGAATTAAAGAGTTGTCCAACAAAGGTGTTGAATTTATCTCAGTTGAAATGAGTAATGGTCAATTGTTGGCGGATGTGCAATTTGCAGCACTTAAAAGAGAAAAAACTCACATTGTAAGCAGAATGGGTGGAAACTTAATTGAATTAAAACAGGTTCTTGCTAAAATTTATGAAATAGCTGGCATTGAAGATGAAGACTTGGACTTGTCTAAAAAAAGTCAAGAGAAAGCCAGCCAAAACATTATTGATTAAGGATGTGGAAAAATGAGCAATGAAGAAAATAATAAAGATTATGAATTAAAAGTACGTAGAAATCCACAATCCCTTTTAGAAGAATATCCGAGAAAAGGAACAAATATTGAATCAACTCACTACTGTGCCGGTTGTGGACATGGAATAATACATAAATTAATTGCAGAGTGTATGGATGAACTTGGAATCCAAGAGAGATGTGTTATGATTTCTCCTGTTGGATGTTCAGTGTATGCATACTTCTACTTTAACTGCGGAAACTTCCAAACTGCTCACGGAAGAGCGCCAGCAGTAGCTACCGGTATTTCAAGATCAGAAAATGACGCTATTGTTATGAGCTATCAGGGAGATGGAGATTTGGCTTCCATCGGTTTAAATGAAACCCTGCAAGCTGCAAACAGAGGAGAAAAAATTGCAGTGTTCTTTGTAAACAACACAGTTTATGGAATGACAGGCGGACAAATGGCTCCAACAACTTTAATCGGAGAAAAAACAGTTACATGTCAAACTGGAAGAGATCCAAATTATGCAGGACACCCTACCCATATGTGTGAATTAATCAACACTTTAAAAGCACCAGTATTTATTGAAAGAGTGTCTCTTGCAAACCCTTTGAAAATTAGGCTTGCCAAATTTGCAATAAAACAGGCATTAACCGTTCAAAAAGAAGGAAAAGGATATTCATTTGTTGAAATTTTATCTCCTTGTCCCACCAACTTAAAACAGGACGTTAAAGGTGCTCAAAAATTCATTGAAGAACAAATGGAAAAAGAATTCCCTGTTAAAAACTTCAGAAATGAGTTATATAAAAGAGATCCTGTCCAAAGACCAGATAGTGACTTCACTACCGAATCATTAGATAAAATATTCAATGTTAATAGGGATGATGCGTCAGGTTATGTTGATAATGAAGAAATTGCACCTACAAGCATTAAGGTTTCTGGATTTGGAGGTCAAGGGGTTTTAAGTGCGGGCCTTACTATTGCTCAGGCTGCCTGTGCTGAAGGAAAACATGTTTCATGGTATCCTAGTTACGGACCGGAACAAAGAGGTGGAAAATCCAATTGTTCAGTTGTAATTTCCAATGAAACTATTGGAACACCTGTAGTTGATGATATTGACATCCTTATTGCTTTAAACAAACCTTCCTTAGAACAGTTCTCACAGGATGTGAAAAATGGAGGGACAATACTCTACGATTCTAAAATAGGTGAATTTGAAACTGACAGAGATATTAATGTTATTGCAATGCCTTGTGTGGATATTGCAGAAGAGCATGGAAATGCAAGAACTGCAAACACTGCACTGCTTGGTGCATTAACTGAATTAACTGATGTTTTAAAACGTGAATCTTACGAAAATGCCATCCATGAAATGTTTTCATCCAAACCAAAAGTGATTGATGTAAACATTGATGTTTTAAAAGCAGGGGCAGAATGGTTAAAAAACAATTCATAGTGTGATTTAATGACTTACAAAGAAAATGCTGAGAAATTTATAGAAACCTATGGTTTAAGTACAGGAGATAAAATCAAAGTCAACAAAGAAGACATTTCCTATACAGGTATTTTACTTGATAGGCCTGAGGATGCAGATGACGGATACCTGGTTTTAAAGCTATCAAGCGGATACAATATCGGAGTTGCTATTGAAAATACCACTGCAGAATTAATTGAAAAAGGCGAAAAGCCAAAAATCGGATTTGGAGAAAGTGAAATTCCAACAGATCCAAATAAGAAAAATATTTCAATTGTTTCAACCGGAGGAACAGTATCTTCTGTTATTGACTATAGAACTGGAGCTGTGCACCCTGCATTTACCGCATCAGATTTGGTAAAGGCCAATCCTGAATTATTAGATCATGCCAACTACAATGTTAAAGCATTATATAATATTTTAAGTGAGGATATGAAGCCTGAATACTGGGTAAAAGCAGCTGAAGAAATAGCCAATGATATTTCAAACGGCTCAGACGGTGTTGTAATAGCCCATGGTACTGACACAATGCACTATACTGCAGCAGCATTAAGTTTCATGTTGAAAACCCCTGTGCCGATTATACTTACAGGTGCTCAAAGAAGTTCAGACAGGCCTTCAAGCGATGCCAACATTAATTTGATTGATTCTGTTGTTGCCGCCAAATCTGACCTTGCAGAAGTCTGTGTGTGTATGCACGGAAGCTTAAATGACAAGTATACTTACCTGCATAAAGGAACCAAGGTTAGGAAAATGCACACTTCAAGAAGAGATACTTTCAGAAGCATTAACGCACAGCCAATAGCTAAGATTGAAAACGAAAAGATTGACATCAATCCTGACTATGCATACACCAAACGTGGAGATAATGAGCTAGAATTAAATACTGCTATTGAAGAAAAGGTTGGATTTATCAAAAGTTTTCCAGGCATTTCTAAAGATTACATTGAATATCATATTGATAATGGATATAAAGGCCTTGTTATTGAAGGAACAGGTCTTGGACATGTTCCAAATGACCTAATCGACTCATTTAAAAGGGCAAGAGATGAAAACATTCCTGTTATTATGACCTCACAATGTCTTTACGGAAGGGTGAACATGAATGTTTACTCAACCGGAAGAAATATTATTGACGCCGGTGTAATTTCAGGCATTGATATGACCCCTGAGACAGCTTATGTTAAATTATGCTGGGCATTGGGTCAAAGTGATAACTACAGTGAAGTAAAAGATATTATGCATAAAAACATTGCTGGTGAATTTAGTGAAAAATCTTCAATTAAGGATTTTTTAAACTAGGGTGATTTAGATGGATTATGAAAAATTAGGATTAAAAATGGGACTTGAAATTCACCAACAACTAAACAGCGCCCATAAATTATTCTGTCAATGCAGAACAGAACTTGTTGACGATGATTTTGATGAACTTATTGAAAGAAAATTAAGACCTACTCAATCAGAACTTGGAGAAATCGACAGAGCAGCACTTCAAGAATCATTAAGGGGTTTAAACTTCAGATACGAAAACTTTGCAGACCATACCTGCCTTGTTGAAAACGATGACGAACCACCTCACAGCCTGAATGAAGAGGCACTTGACATTTGTATTACAATTGCATGTTTGATGAACATGCATATTGTTGATGAATTCCATACAATGAGAAAACAGGTTATTGATGGAAGTAACACTGGAGGTTTTCAAAGAACCGGTATGGTTGCAACTGACGGATATCTGGAAACCCCATACGGAAAAGTCGTAATCGAAAGTTTAGGTCTTGAGGAAGATGCTGCAAGAAGAATTGAAACCAAAGACGGATTTACAGAATTCAGATTAGACAGATTAGGAATTCCTCTTGCTGAAGTTACAACAGACCCTTCAATGCACCATCCTGATCAAGTTCGTGAAGTTGCATATATGCTCGGTCAGATATTAAGAAGCACAAACGTTAAAAGAGGTCTTGGAACAATCAGACAAGATTTAAACATTTCTATTGCTGAAGGTGCACGTGTGGAAATTAAAGGTGTGCAGGACTTGGATTTGATGGGTGAAATTGTAAACCGTGAAATCCAAAGGCAATTGGTTTTAATTGATATTAAAAAAGAACTTGCCTCAAGAAACGCTGAAGTATTGGATGAAATTCATGATTTAGACGAATTATTTAAAGACACCGAATCCAAAATCTTAAAATCAGCTGAAACCATTAAAGCTGTTGTTTTAAAAGGTTTTAAGGGTTTAATTGGTTGTGAAGTACAACCGGGAAGAAGATTTGGTACTGAAATTGCAAGTTATGCTAAAAAACGTGGAGTGTCAGGTATTTTCCACTCTGATGAATTGCCTGCTTATGGAATTTCACAAGAGGAAACAGATAAAGTAGCGGAATTCTTAAATATCGGCGAAGATGATGGATTTATTATTGTGGCGCACGACGAAGATATTGCAATATCTGCATTGGAAGAAGTTAAAAGAAGAGCTGCACTCGGTCTTGAGGGAGTGGTTGAAGAAACCCGTAAAGCATTAGAAGACGGCAATACAGAATATATGCGACCTCTTCCAACTGCAAATAGAATGTATCTTGAAACAGACATTCCATTATTTAAAATTACCCAAGATAGAATAGATCCTATTGCAAATAACTTACCTGAATTGCCTGATGTTAAACAGACAAGAATTATTGAAGAATATGGCTTAAGTGAAGATCTGGCAACACAACTTGTTAAAAGGCAGGAAGCAGATATTTTTGAAGCTGTTTTAACTGATGTTGATGTGGATGCAACATCTGTAGCGTCACTTCTTGCATATGATTTACGTGAAATCAGAAGGGAAGGTCATGACATTACTGTTTTAGGCTTAGATCACTTTAAAGAAATATTTACTTTACTTAGCGAAGGTAAAATTGCAAAAGACAGCTTACGTAAACTTGCAGTTGAAACAATTAAAGCACCTGATGCAGATGTTGCTGAAATTGCTCAAGAAAACAACCTGACCATGCTTAGCGAAGAAGATATTGTTAAAATCATTTCTGAAGTAGTAGCTAAAAATGAAGGAATGGTAAAAGAACGTCAGATGGGAGCTATGGGTCCTTTAATGGGAATGTGTATGAAACAACTTAAAGGAAAAGCTGACGGAAGTATGGTTAACAAAACCCTGCGTGAGGAAATTCAAAAATTAATTTAGGAACATTATCCTAAATTTCTCTTTTTTTGGAAATTTAAAAAATTTAGGCATACCTAAAAAAATAGATACATTTATATAGTATGAGATCCAACTAATTAATAGAGATGAAATTTAGGTAAACCTAAATAATTCTCTTATGTTATTAGTCAAACATATAAATACAACCCCCATATTTAAGAAATCTCCATTATTGGAATTAGGTGTTAAATTAGATTTTTCACAATTTTTTCTAATTTATCACAAGTCGTGGAAAATTAATCTGCCAAAAATAATTTTCCTTAAAAAAAAAACACGAGGTGTTTAATGTAGTGGTTAAACACCTATATCTCTCTTTATTAAAAAATGCTTTCAAAACAATATTAAAATGTGAACATTGCCTAATTTATCATTGTTTATATCTTAAACTTAAAAATCATTTTCATTTTTAAATTGAATTAAAAACGATTCTACTGACATATTTAAATCAAATTCTGTAAAAGGATTAATTGAAATTACCGCATATTTGTCAGTTTGTTTTAACATGTCTGCTAAATCGCTCATAAATATTCCAATTACCGAACATCTAACACCAACTGACTCCATAATTTCAGAACTTGTAAATAAGGGCACTGCCTTGTTGTCATCACCGTCAGTTAAATAATTAATGTCAAATCCAACTCTACCATCTGGTTTGATTACATCACCTACTTCAGCATCTTCAATTCCTTCAAAAATGTTCTCGCTAAATGTTACCGGCATAAGCAATTGAGATTCTTTAAATTTTTCTAAAAACATTATTTGCATTTCAGCCGTTATGTCTTGTTTCATCAATTCTTCCAAATCAGTATTGTCAATTCTCTCCATTTTACCACCTATAAATGATTTAAATAACCATGGAATTCCGCAACTTCTTTAAAAATATTTTCAAAGTATTCCACCACATTAAACATGTTTTGCTGGGTGTAGACATCCATTAAATAGATTAGTATTTGAATTACTTCAAAATTAAATCCAACTTGAATGTCATTTTCTTTGAAATATTCAATATCCTCTTTTACTGGTTTTTCCTCTTCACCAGACCTTAAAAAAAGATAGAAATTAAGCAGATGATTATATAACTCAATATTTTGATTTGTATGAAACAAATAATCTGCAAGCTTGAAATAATTAGAAGTCAATATTTCAACATCATAAGTGTATTTGAAAATATCTGAGGTTAAATCTTTTAATTTTTCTTCTTCGTGTTTTTCTTGATAAAGTTCACATAATCTCATTAATATAGGTGCGGATACCGGATTAATCTGATTTGCAATTTTTAAATACTTTTCTGCTTCATCCAATTTACCCATATTCATATATGATATTGCATATAGTGTATAAATCTCTTCTAACGGCTCATCCAGTCTTAGTGTTTTAACTGATTCAATTTTCCCAATATATACATCAAATAAAGTTTCTTCAAGAGGATTTGCAAAATGATAATAATTGATATTCTTATATGAGGGGGTTTTTATCTAGAAAATCCTCAATATTGATTATTGCTTCTTGAAATTTTCCTGAATTCAACAAATCCATTGTTTCATTTAAAAATTCCATAGAACTCACCTTAATGAAATGTTTATGTTAACACATTAATATCGATTTCTTAGTATTCTATCAAAGATGGTAATTTCTAAAAATCCAGATATATCAGGTGAAAAACATGAAATAATCACTTTTTACAAATCATTCTATAAGGACAACCTGTGCAATCATCAGAATTCGGTTCGAATTTGCAGTCCTTGATTTTTTTAGCAGTTGTTTTCAGTTCTTCTTTTAGCTCTTCAATATACTTCTCGTCTATATCAAATGAGAATAATCTGTCATCTTTTTTGTATTTAATTGCATATATCTGAATTTCATCAATTTCACGCCCTTCAAATTCTTTATTTTCATCACGCAATGCCATTATATAAAAGTGAAGCTGTTTTCTGTATTTTGCTAAAAATTCTTTTCCAACAAGAGATGTGTTTTTATAATCAATTATTCCTAATTTACCATCTTTTTCATAGATTAAATCAACAATTCCTGAAAAGGAATAATTATCACCTTTAATGTAAAACGGATATTCACTATCGATTATTGTAAGTGCATTGCCGACTTCATTATAGTATCTAATCACATCTTTTGTGATAGTTTCCAGTTTTAGAGCATATTTTTCAGGCTGTTCTTCCTTGAACTTTAAATTAGCCCTTTCAAATAATATTTCAACTGTTCTGCTTACTTCATCATCACCGACATATTGATTATTATTTGCTTTTATTTTTTTGTTAATGATTTCTAAAGCAGAGTGTATGAATATTCCGTCATCGATTTCCTTTTTATATGCTACTTTAAAACCTAATTTATTTGACAATTTATATTTGAATGGACATTCATTATAGTTTTCAAGTGCCGTGAAACTTAAATTAACAATTTCCTCATCATCATCTTCATGTTTGGGGTCAAGTATGTTGATGTCAATATCATCGGGATTAATTAGCTTTGAATAATGTAAATTTCCATCAAGCACATCATTAATACGTTTTGGAGCTTTATTGATGGCTTTAATATTATCAGGAGTATTTTCATTTAAAGCCTTTTCAACACCTTCAAAACTTTCTTTAACAATACTTGACAGTATCAATTCATCTTCCGCCCTTGTTTTTGCAACATATATTATCCGTTCTTCTTCCTGAATATATGATGTTTCAGCATCACCGTCATATCTCGGATATGCTAAAAATTCATCAGGAGTGTGTGTTACCGATTCTTCATCTGACCCTTTAAATTCATGAGGAAAACCATTATCGCGCAATGATGCAAGAATTACTACTGGAAATTCCAGACCTTTCGATTTATGAACTGTCATTATCTGCACTGCATCTTCTTGTGATTTATATGCATCGATTTTTTTAATCGAATTTTTGATAAACCAGAATGCACCCCTGAGGCTTCTATCATACATTACTTCACCATAAATTGATATTGAAGGTATGAGGGCTGCTAGGTTAATAATAATTTCTTCATCATTATTCACCAAATCTGGAGTTAAATAACCTGTTATATAACATAATATTTCCAGATAAACTTCAGAAACAGTAGGTCTATCATAATATTTTTCAGCATTGACCCTTCTTTTCAAATCGTTTAAATCATGGAAAAAATCCAAATCCCTTTTGTTTGTAATGCCATATCGAATTAAGTTTTCATCAGAAAGCACCGGCTTTTCAACACGGCTGAATACTTCATTTTGACGTTTTAGAAGTTTTGTAAATATTCCATGGAACTTTTTAATTCCATTTCCCCATCCCTCATTTTCAGAGCATACTATTTTGTCCATATCAATTACATCTTTTTCAAATTGATTATGTAAGTTATTTAAAATTTCTTTCGTATCCTCTGACAGTTCAAACAGCACTTTATTTCCATTTGCACCTGTTAATGTTTTCAAATTTAACCAGTCCCCAGCATCACGAGGCACAAAGGTATAGTACGGGTCATCATCCTGAATTAAATGATACATTAAAGTTAAAATATATTTCAGCTCCTCATTATCTCCCAAATCTCCAGTTCCACTTACATGATAGTTAATGCCGTTTTCCTCCAATAATTCCGCCAATGTGTTAAAACAGGTCGAAGATGTTGTTACTGAACGCAATAATATTCCAATATCAGATAATTTCATTCTCCCATCAGCATTTATATGTTTAATAACTTCCAGGATATTTTCCGCTTCGGTTTTTTTATCTTCATTTACCATAAAGTAAACATCATTGGACTTGCCGCTGCCACATTTGGCAGGCATTAAATCATCCTGAGATTCGTAATGAGGCAAAATAAAATCCTGTGACAAATCTATAATTTCTTCAGTCGAACGATAATTAGTCGATAAGCAGACTTCTAAAAATTTATCAGGATATAACTCAGTTAATTCTTTGAAATAATTTTTATTAGAACCTCTGAATCCATAAATACTTTGGTTAATATCTCCAACTACAGTAAATGAATCGGTTTTAGGGCTTTCTATAAATTTTTTGAATATTTCCATTTGAACAGGGTCTGTGTCTTGAAACTCATCAATTAAAACGTTAGTGTATTCAGGCATGTATCCTCCGTTCATTTTTTCTAAGGCTTTAATCTGCATCTGATTATAATCAATTGCATTTTCTTTTTTTAATAAGTCCAAGTATAACGGGAATGATTTGGCCATCTGAATGTATTTTGCATTGGTGTATGCTTCTTTAAATAACTTATTGCCATTTTCTTTATCTATTTCTTTTATCTCATCAATCGGAAATGCACCATCATTTTCTTCCATGTAGTTATGGACAAATTCAACAAATTCAGATTCAACAGGGAAAAATTCTTCAAGATACTCCACCAAACCTTCAGTATCAACATTGAAAGTAGCGTATTCATCGTATTTTCTAATTATATTGTCAATCTCATATCCTCTAATATAAGATTCCTTTTCAAATCCGAGATCATTTAAATGTTTTTTAATGAACAGATATAATTTTTGCCCATCAGCAACAACATCCAAACCTACTGTTCCTGTCTTTTCAAGGATTTTCAAACAGAATGAGTGAATTGTTGAGATTTGCATTTTTTGAACATCACTTGCAGGAATATCCCCTTCAATTAACCTGTCTTTTAGTTCATCGGCGGCTTTTGTAGAAAAGGTAATTATCAAAAATGTTTCCGGCTTAATGCCTAATTCCTTTACCATATACTTTACTTTTTCAACAATAACGCGTGTTTTTCCAGAACCAGGTCCTGCCTGAACACTTAAAAATTTATCACCATCATATCTAACAATTGTATTTTGTTCAGCATTTAACTCAATGGACATAATTTAACCCCATTTTTAATTAATAATACTTTGTTAGCAATCAAATAAAAATTTTATTTAAATAAGTATTAGCAGAGTGTCTGCAAAAAATAAATTTTTTCTTGTGAAATTTTCTTTATTTTTAAATTAAAGCATTATCAACCGTTAACAGAAATTAATTTTTGAGAGTTGGCGAAAAACATGCAAATAAAGAAAAAAATCAGTCCAGTAATGGAAGTCTAAAATTTTAATTAAAATAACTACTTAAATAAAAAAAGTCATTGAGAAAATGAAAATATGAGGACTGTTTAGATTTTAAAAAATAACCTGTGAATTTTCCAAACATTCGTTTCATGTTTTTTATAAGCAATTAACAGCCAAATTATTACATTTTAAACAAAGATTAAAAAAAGCAATGTATTCCTCCGACACCATACATAATTTTAATTAATATAATTTAATAAATAAAATCTAGAGGTTTTAAAATGAATCAATATGACATTATAATTATCGGAGCAGGACCTGGTGGTCTAACTGCCGGAATTTATGCCGGCCGTCAGGGAACAAAGAATTTAATTATAGATAAAGATTTGGCCGGAGGATTAGGCCGTGAAGTTCCGGAAATGGAAAATTATCCGGGGTTTGACAATATTTCCGGCCTGGAACTAATTGACAAAATAAAAGCGCAGGCCATTAAGAACTGTGAATTGCACGAAATGGAAGAAGTGCTTGAAATTATAAAAACAGATAAAGAATGGAGATTTGAAGTTAAAACAAATAAAGACACCTACCAATCCAAAAGCATCATTCTTGCAACTGGAAGTTCACATAGGCATTTAGATGTAAAAGGAGAAGAAGAATTTAAAGGAAAAGGAGTAAGCTATTGTGCAACTTGCGATGGATTTTTCTTTGCTGGACGCGACATTGTCATGATCGGAGGGGGAAATAGTGCTCTTCAAGAAGCGTTGTATCTTAAAAATCTTGGAGCCAACGTTACTGTTGTTCACAGAAGAAATGAATTTAGAGCTCAAAAACACTTGCAAAACCAGATTAAAGAAGCAAATATAAACACTATCCTTAATGCAACTGTTGAAGAAATAAAAGGAGATATGCTTGTTGAATCAATTATATTAAAAGACACTGAGACTAGCGAATTAAGGGAGATTCCAACTAACGGAGTTTTTATCAGTGCTGGATATATTCCTCACACTAAACTTGCAAAACAGTTAGGCGTCAGTTTAGATGAATCAGGACACATCATAACTGATAAAAATCAAAAAACCAATACTGATTTTGTATATGCAGTTGGTGATGTTTGTGTTGGTTTAAAGCAGTGGGTTGTAGCCTGTGGTGAAGGTGCAATTGCGGCAACTTCAGCATTCACAGACATGCAAAATTAATTATAACGTTCGTCTAAGAAGATATAAATAAAGAATGCAATGATTAATACTACAATAACAGGCAATAGCCAAATAAATATTTTGAGTAACGCTACAGCAATTAAAATAGCGACGATTATAAATACTAAATCTTTAAGTTCCATGTAACATTGGTTTATTTAATTTAATATATAAACTTTTAAGTGAACTCATCGAAAAATAAACATACCCCATGCTCCTTTAAACTGATTTCACTTTGAGTTTTGGATAATTTCGGATTTGAAATTATATAACTTTCCTGTTTAAAGCACTGGAAAATTATATTATTAAATTCGGATAAAGAATCAGAGTTTAAAATTGAACTTAATCTGCTTATTGTTTATTTAACTTAAACAGCGCCATGAATAATAAAAATATTCCGCCACATACAATAACATCGAAGATATTTTCAAAAACACATAAAAAACACCGCAATCAATAGGACTTTAAAAAAAAACCATACAAAAATCAGTTTATTGGAATATCCAAAATCACGCAAGTTTTTTTAAAGTGCCCCAGTTGAAGAAGCATATAATTATCTGATGATGAATTAAAATGTAACATTATTCATAACAATTAACTATAACAATATCAAATAAATAATAAATTAATTTAATATTAATGAATGATATGGACATTAATAAATTTTTACTCAAATTTGGGTATGGTGAGAACTCTGATTGGAAAATATTTATTCAATCAATCATTGCAATAACAGCATATCCTCTCTGTTTCTTTCATATGATTATTACATTACCCCCGAATATAATGTGCCAATTGGATTTTGGAGCCCTATACATTATTGGTAAGTATTTATGTTGTTTATTGACTGTTGCTGCAACCATATTTTGCAAGGGAAAAAGATTATTTAGAAGATTTTGTCTTTAAATATGAAAATAGCAAGATTTAAAATAAGAATATTGAGAATCGATGAATATATTGCATGTCAAACATCAATACACTTAAATCAAAAATATGAACCGAAATCAAAAAACATCATACCATAAAACAACTGATGAAATCTACAAATTAAATCTAAAACAATTCCTCCTGTTAATATTTTATAATGGTGACAATCATGAAAACCAAATTAGGAAATGAATTAAACATGAGAAAAAAAAACATTGCAAGCAGATTTATTCAAAATTTACGATTTCTTACTTCCAAAAATTAACAATACAATAGAAAAATAATCCTATTCACCCCTCAAGCAATAAAATCGAAAATATTTTCCAAAAAGATGATCCCAATAGAACAGCATATTTTAAAAAAAATCCTGCTAAAACTAAGTCATTTGAATATTATAATGAAAAAGAAAAAAAATCACACAAGTTTTTAAAGTGCTCCGATTTTTAATAAACTATAATAAATAAAAAAACTAAAAATAATATTATTATATTTTAATGGAGTGTAATATGACAATTTTAGTAGTTAACAATAAAGGCCAATATAATCATAGAATCGCTAGAAGCTTGCAATACTTAAAAATTCCTGCCAAATTAGTTTCAAATGAATTATCCATTGAAGAAATTAAAGCGGAAAATCCGATTGGATTGATTTTAGGTGGAGGGCCTTCAATTGAAGGTGCCGGTTTAAGTGAAGAATATATTAAACATTTTGACATTCCCATTTTAGGGATTTGCCTTGGCCATCAATTAATTGCTAAAGCTTACGGAGGAGAAGTTACAACTTCCGATACTGAAAGTTATGCTCAAGTTAAAATAAATATTAATAATGATGAAAACTTATTTAAAGGACTGGCTCCTGAAATTGATGTTTGGTCATCCCACAAAGATGAGGTAAAAACAATTCCAGAGGAATTTGAAATTTTAGCCAGTTCTAAATTATGTGATGTTGAATCATTTAAACATAAAGATAAAGATGTATATGGAATCCAATTCCACCCCGAAGTACATCATACTCCAAAAGGAGAAGTAATTTTTAATAATTTTTATGAAATTTGCAAAAACAGGTGTAACAATGATTGATAATGCTGATGATTTAAGAGACAAAGCGAATGAATTTAAACCGGGATTAAAAAAACAGTTCATAAATCTGCCAATTGGTGATGAAGAATATGGATTTAAAATATCCGGAATAGGAGCAAAATCTGTAAAAATAGAAAAATACATTAAATATGAGGATATCTTTGAAGCCATTGAATCCGGAAATGACAATGGTCTAGAAGCTATAATCAAACAGTTTATTGAAGATTATGAGGAAGAGGATGAGGAATAATGTTAAGTCCAAACGAATTTATTGAAGAATCCATTCAAAAGATTAAAGATCAGATTGGTGATGAAAAAGCAATTATCGCATTGTCCGGAGGAGTGGACAGTTCAGTTTGTTCAGTTCTTGTTCAGGAAGCTATCGGCGATAATTTAACTGCAGTTTTTGTAGACCACGGTCTTTTAAGAGAAGGAGAAGTTGAACAAGTAACCAATACTTTTAAAGACAGGTTAAATTTCAAATTTGTTGACGCTTCAGATGAATTTATGGATGCGCTTGCCGGCGTTGAAGACCCTGAAGAAAAAAGAAAAATCATAGGAAAGGTATTTATCGACGTGTTTGAAAGAGAAGCCATTAAATCCGGGGCTAAATTCTTAGTACAGGGAACTATCGCTCCTGATTGGATTGAAACCAAAGGTGAAATCAAATCTCACCACAACTTAGCTCTTCCAAGTGGAATGGAATTGGAACTATGTGAACCAATCCGCGACTTATACAAAGACGAAGTAAGGGAAATAGGGGATGAACTCGACTTGCCAACAACTACAGTTTACAGACAACCTTTCCCAGGGCCGGGTCTTGGAGTGCGTGTTGTTGGAGCGCTTACAAGAGACAATGTTGAAATTTGTAGAAAAGCAAACAAAATCGTTTGTGATGAGGTTGAAGCAGCAGGCCTTGACAAAGAAGTATGGCAATACTTTGCTGTTTTAACTGACACTAAAGTTACCGGCGTTAAAGGGGATCAAAGAGACTTCGGATACTTGGTAGTGGTTAGAATAGTTAACTCAATTGATGCGATGACTGCATCTGTTGCTGAACTTCCTTGGAATGTTGTCCAAACTATTTCAAAAAGAATCACTTCAGAAATTTCTGAAGTTACACATGTCGCTTTATCAGTTAGTGATAAACCACCTGCAACCATCGAATTCTGTTAAATACTATTTTAATCAATAGTATTTTTCTTTTAACTTTTTTTACTTAAGATAAAATGAAAACAACTAAGAATGCTTATCTTGCCAAATTAACAGAGCAAATTCAAATGAAGTCTGTTAAAGTCGGAAAAAATCTCGAAGGAACGACACCCCCTTCCGTTTTTATTGGAAGATGGTCCTATCCTAAAGTTTATGCCGGGCCGATGATGAGTTCTCAAATGGGAGATACATCCATAATGGACACTCCAGAAGAGTGGATTGGTCAAAATAAAACACAAGAGGAGATTATTAACTATAGGATGAATCTTGTAAGGGGAAAACAATTAATTAAAATTGATGATTTGGAAAATCCTTTTATTGAAAAACTTCAAGACATATCCCTTGCATCTAAATCTATTGACAGTGAAGCAACATTTGGCAGAAGACCTACCGGTTCAATGCTTACAGAAGATAGTATGCCTCACGGCCCCAGCGCAGTTATTGAAAAATTCGACATTGACGCAGTCAAATGGGATAAGCATCTTGAAAAAACCTTTTATGATACTGATTTAAAGTCAAATCAAGCTATTGTTAACCTTCATGACAAAGATGTGCCGTTCTCAGCAATGCAAAAAGCATTTTCTGTTGGTGCTATTGGAACCAAAAATAAAAGAAGACTTGTTCCAACCCGTTGGTCCATAACAGCCTGTGATTCAACACTTGCCGATGAATTTTTAAGAGTTGTTAGGAAATTCGACATACTGGACACTTACAGAGTTTTTGAATTTGGTGCCCTAAACAATTACTATATAATTATATTAACACCAACCGAATGGCAGTACGAGTGGTATGAAGCATTTATTAAATTAATGAAAAACGAGGAATTAATATTTTCAGATTATGAAACCAATGGGGGTAAAAAAGAATACTCCATTGTTGGAGGATGTTACTATACTGCTAAAATGGCAGTTTTAGATTATCTGCAAGAAATCAAAAAACAGTCAGGACTTATAATTTTAAGGGAAGCTTACGACGGATATGTTCCATTAGGCGTTTTCAATGTAAGGGAAAACATTAAAGAAGCCATGCAAACCCCATTTCAAGAGTTTGAAACATTAGATGCATGCCTGAAATATGCAGGTACAAAACTTAGAATACCTATTAGCCGATATGTAAAACAGGGAACATTATTAAATGAAATGCTTCACACAAAGCAGACCACATTGGATATGTACTTTAAAAGTGAATAATTATGTTTAAATTCAAAACCCCTTCACAAGAAACAAGAAAAATCATGTCAAAAGTTGCATTAGGCAAATTGACTGACACTGACTTTGAGGAAATGTGTATTGAAAAGATAAAAAAATTAACTAACTGTAAAGAAGTTAAAATTACCTCAAGCGGCAACAACAGCATATTTATCGCATTATCATCCGTCAAAGGAGACATTATTATTCCTGATCAGGGAGGATGGCACGGATTTAAACAGATTGGGAAATTTTTAAATAAAAATATCATCACGTTAAAAACAGATTCTGGCCTTATTAATCCAGATCATATTGAAGAATTGGATGTTGAGGAAGGTTCTGCATTGATTTATACTAGTTTTGCAGGATATTGTGCAGAACAGAACACTAAATCCATTGCAAAATTCTGTAAAAACAATGGTATTTTAACTATTGAAGACGCTTCAGCAGGAATTGGAGACCTGGAAAATAAACTTGCAAAATATTCAGACATTATTCTTGGCTCAACCGGATCTCCTAAGATAATAAATGCTGGAAGTGGAGGATTTATAGCATACAATATTCCGGAAGTTTTTAAAGAAACTCCCATCCCTCAGAAATTAAGCAAAGCAAGTGAAATCATATGTAGTGGTATATGTAGTGAACTTGATAATGTTGGAGAAAAACTTGAACTTACATTAAATGCAACAAAGTATCTAAAAAAACATATCAATAACTCATTGCATCAAGATAAAAGAGGCGTTAATGTGATTATTCCACATGATGATGCCAAGTCCATAAGTTGGAATCTGAAAAAATCATTAACAACAGATAAAAGGGGATTCATCACTACTTGCCCAAACTATAACCGAGTGAAACAGAAAGCCGTTTCAATTGAAGTTAAAAATCTTGATTATTCCTGTCTTGAAAAAGAGCATTTAGATAAAATAATTGAAGAGATAGAAATCAGTAATCTACAGTGAGTTTTGTAATCCTATCAATAATGATGCTTTCAAGAGGCATATTTTTTGCTTCGGCATCACTAATTTTATAAATTTTTAATAGATTTTCCTCATCCGGAACAAATACGCTTTCATCGGGAGTAAAAATTTCAGACAGCTCAGATGCATAATCCTTGCTGTTTATCAAAATAGCGCATAAATTCATTTCTCCTTCTTTTAGACCTAAAATACCGAAGGCCTTTGAAATCTGTCTTTGAGCAGAACACCTAAGTGCAATTTCAACACTCAAATCATTTGCCAAATTTTCACCACGTCTAAAAGCAAGCTGTGCCTGATTGACACCATGAATTATATGATTTTTAGAAACGATAGAATCCGCATTCAGAAGTTGTATTATTTCACCATCTTCTTTAATACCATCAATTAAACTAAGTGTTTCTTCAACAGAAACGATTGTTCCTTTAAAACCCAATATTTGAATATCTTCCATATACATACAAACACCTAACTGCTCAACAGTCTATTGACTCCTGCAATATATGCTTTTACACTAGCATTAATAATGTCGGGCTCAGTACCTCTGGCAGAAACTACACGGTCACCCTTTTGCAATTTAATAATTACATCAATAAAAGCGTCAGTACCTCCTGTAATAGCATCAACATGGTATTCAATTAAATCGACATCACTGAAAACATCCAATGTTTTCAAAGCATTGATTGCGGCATCAACAGGACCCAAACCAACACCTGCATTTAAAACTTCATCATCATCAATCGTGATTTTAACAGATGCAGTAGGCATGACTTTATTTCCTGAAACAATAGTTAACTCATCAAGTTTAATCCTATCTTCCTGATTGATTTCTAAAACATTATCAGCAATTACCTGCAAATCAACATCAGTTACAGTTTTACCCTTATCAGCCAAAACTTTAATATCATTGCAGATTTGTTGAAGTTGATTCTTATTGACGCTTAAACCCAATTCCTTAAGCCTATTATCCAAACCATGAGTGCCCATATGTTTACCAATGACAAATCTGCGTTTTCGACCGACAAGTTCTGGAGTCATAGGCTCGTAAGTTGCAGAATTTTTAATAATTCCATCAGAATGAATGCCTGATTCATGGGCAAAAGCATTTTCACCAACGATCGCTTTATTGGGCTGAATATATACTCCTGTTAACCTTGCAGCCAATTTGGAAATATCATAAATCTCATGGATTTTAACATCGGTTGAAAAATCAGGTAACAGTCTATCTATACCAACAACACATTCTTCAAAAGAAGTATTTCCAGCTCTCTCACCTATACCATTAATAGTCGAATGGAACTCAGTTGCACCGCCTTTCAAAGCGGCAAAAGTATTGGCAACTGCAAGTCCAAAATCATTATGGCAATGAGCAGCTATTGGAACATTAAAATCATTTAATTTATTGAATAAATCAAAAGAAGAATCTGGTGTTAATATACCTACAGTATCACAGACGCAAATTCTGTCAGCACCATGATCAATACCATTTTGAAAAACAGATTTTAAAAAGTCAAAATCACTTCTTGATGCATCTTCAGCAGATAATTCAACAATTAAACCATGGTCTTTACAATAATCAACAGCATTATTAGATAATTCAAGCAACTTTTCACGAGTATATTTCAATTTATCAAAAATATGCAAATCAGAAGTTGGAACAACCAAATTAACCCCATCAACATCACAATCCAAACAATAATCAATATCGATAGTTAAAGGTCTGGAAAAACTTAAAATCTCAGCATGAAAACTTTGTTCTGTAATTCCTTTAATAGACTCCCGCTCACCTTCAGAGGTGATTGCAGAACCTGCTTCAATATAATCAACACCAATTTCATCAAGCTTAGTAGCAATTCTCAGTTTCTCTAAAGGAGTCAAAGAAACCCCGGGAGTTTGTTCTCCATCACGCAATGTAGTATCCAATACTTTAACATTCAAAAAAATCACCAAAAATTATGCAATAGATGTATAAGGCTATAAAAAAAACTGTCAAAAATAGTAAGTAAATAATTGTAATATAGAAGGCTTGCAGCGAAATGAAATTCCCATAGAAAACCATAGTACACAAACAAAACACAAAAGGACTTCACTACTGGGATCGAAACGAGACCAGGTATAACCCCCATGCTATGACCGCAACACCAATTATATTACACATGAGTATGAAAAAAATAATAATTTAAAAAATAAACCGAACAACTTTCACCCTTACTGTTAACACCTAACCAAATTATATTAAACCAATATAATATATT